>VFZK01000219.1 GCA_016871215.1 Acidimicrobiia bacterium
GGAAGCTGGAAAACCTCAGCAAGATGCTCGCGCTTCGTGTCCTTCGCGCTAACCGCGGATGGGAACATTACTGGCACAACCTACACGAGAAAGCAGCGTGAACTGACTCGCACCTTTAATTGCACCCACTGCCACAGGCCGATTAGGCGGCGCGAGTCACGGCGGGCTTGACGATCGCCAGGCACGGTTGCCTCACTTCGTCGTCCCAGTTTGAGGCCGTCAGGTTTCCGTCGAAGTCGTGAGAGCTCCCTTATGGTCGGGCTGCTGAACAGCCGCGTGAGGCAAATCGGCAGCCCGCGCGTTAGCAAGGGCTCAACCTCGACTCGTGGACTTGCAAGGCTTCGACGGGACCCAGTTTGGGCCGTCTGGCTATTTGACTTCGCCAAACCGCTCGAATAACCTTTGGTCCGTTTTGTCGGGTCGAAAAGAAATCGCGGAGCATGAGCCAATCGAACCTCAAGGGTGTGATTGTTGGGGCAGGCTATTTCGCCCAGTTTCACGCGGAAGCCTGGAATCGCACGCCGGGAGCGGCCATTGCGGCCGTTGCGGACGTTGCAGAAGGCCGGGCCCATGATTTTGCTGCGAAGTGGAATATCCCACGGGCCGATCGCGATGCCGCGGCAATGCTGGATCGCGAGAAGCCCGATTTTGTGGACATCGTCACGCGACCTGAGACACACCGGCCGCTCGTTGAAATGGCAGCGAGCCTAGGCATCCACGCCATCTGCCAGAAACCGATGGCCCCCTCTTGGAAAGACTGCCTGGCCATGGTTGACGCCTGCAGGCGCGCGGGAGTGAGGCTCTTGATCCACGAAAACTGGCGCTGGCAGCCATGGTTCAGGGAAGCCCGGCGCGTGATGGATGGCGGCGCTCTGGGCACGCCGTACTACCTCGCCTTTCGGCACCGCACGGGAGACGGGCTCGGAACTTCACCGTACAGCCGCCAGCCTTACTTCGTGGGGATGCCGCGCCTTCTGGTTCACGAGACGTTGGTTCATCACCTCGATACCAGCCGCTATCTCGCTGGCGAGATCGAGGAAATCTTTTGCCAGACCAAGCGGGTTAACCCTGTCATCGCCGGCGAGGATTGCGCCATCGTCCAACTCTCGTTTGCCAGCGGCCTGAAAGGGCTGATCGATGGCAACCACATCAGCGGTAAAGCCTCTCCCAGCTTGGCCCTGGGATCTTTCCGCATCGAAGGCGATCGAGGCATGATTCGCAGCAGTTCGAGCGGGCGGCTTTTTCTAACACAGCATGGGAAAGACGAGGCGCCCCTTTCGTACCCGCTGCCATCGGTCGGTTACCGAGGCGACAGCATACGTGCCGCCCAGGAGCATTTCGTGGCTTGTCTCCGAACAGGCGATCGCTGCGAGAGCGAGGGCGAGGAATACCTGAAGACCGTGGCCGCCGTCGAGGCCTGCTACCAATCGGCCGCGAAGCGCCAGACTGTGAGGGTCGAGAGCCTGTCTTAACGGCCGGATCGTCGGCACGGGCCGAGGCTCGGCAACAACCCAACGTCATTTCGGCTACAGTAAGCGCGCGGCCGGCTGAAACCAGGCGTGATTCCAGCTTTCGCGGGAATGACGAACCGTCCCAGCGGCAGCAGGCCTTTCCGGCCAATCGGGCCCAGCGGGCTTTTCAGACAACTCTGGGAGCCGAGGATGCAAAACAGAACGGAAGGTGAGTTGTCCTGCGTTCCATGATCGGCTCGGCTCGAATTCCAGGACCACTGATCCAATGACACATCGCACAAGCTACAACATCGCAGTCCTTCCCGGAGACGGCGTCGGGCCAGACGTCATTCGGGAGAGTCTCAGAGTCCTGGCCGCCGTCGAAAGCAAGCTCGACGGCGTACGCTTCGAGCTGCGGGAGTATTCGGTTGGCGCGGGTGAGTATTTGCGCAGTGGCGATCCACTGCCTCCAGCCACGCTGGAAGATCTTAAGCGGCACGACGCCATTCTGCTCGGTGCGATGGGCCTGCCGCATATCCGCTGGCCAGAAGGCGTGGAAATGACGCCGCAGATCGATCTCCGCGAGAAGCTCGATCTGTACTGCGGCCTAAGGCCGATCCGCCTGTACCATGAGCTCCACACACCCTTGAAGAAGCACCAGGCCGGAGAAATCGACTTCCTGATTGTTCGAGAAAGCACTGAGGGCCTTTTCTCCTCCAGACTGTTGAAGCACTCTCCGGAGGCCGCGGAAGTGACCGACACCCTGCGCATCACGCGCCAAGGCTCCGAGCGGCTCTTTCGCGCCGCCTTCCGACAAGCTGCGGCCCGGCGGCGGCACCTGGCATTGGTCGACAAAGCGAACGTGCTGCCGTCGATGGCCTTCTTTCGCAAAGTTTTCGATCAGATCGCGCAGCAATTCCCAACGGTGCAAACCGAGAGAGTCTACGTGGACGCAGCCAGCCTCTATTTGGTCCAGCGGCCGGAATCGTTCGACGTGCTCGTGACCGAGAACATGTTCGGCGACATCCTGTCCGACTTGGCAGCAGGTCTGGTCGGCGGCATGGGCATGGCGCCGTCTGCCGACATCGGAGACCGTCACGCGGTCTTCCAGCCCTCGCACGGCTCCGCTCCGGACATCGCCGGAAAAGGGATTGCCAACCCCATCGCCACGATTCTATCGGTTGCTATGCTGCTCGACTGGTTCGACGCTGCTGAAACCCGGCGTGGTGCTGGGCTGATTCGACAGGCGGTGGAACGAGTCCTCTCCGATCCCAACAACCGAACAGCCGACCTGGGAGGGCATCTTTCGACAACCGAGATGGGCGAGAGGGTGGCACGCGAGTGCATGCGAGCGGACCTGTAATGGGCCAGCAAATCGGCACGCTGCTCTTGATCATTCAGCTAATGCAGGCAGCGGTCGCGGAAGCTCCGTCATTTCTGCGAAAGCGGCCATTCAGGCGCACTCAACACTGCGCGAGCGTCCGCGCCGGGACGGACTGGCCCAGGGTTCAGTCAAGGTCTTGTAAGTCCTTGAGTCGAGGTCGAGCCCTTGCTCACGCGCGGGCTACTGATTTGGCTCACGCGGCTGTTCAGTAGCCTGGCCATAAGGGAGGGCTCACGACTTTCACCGGACCCTGCGGACTGGCCCCTCGGCCCCCGACAGAGTTACGGTTCAGCGAAGCCATCAGAATCCGGAGTTGAACTTCCTGGGGACGGAATAGCGCTGGCCACCTGTCATTCCTGGGAGTTGGATGGGAGCCTCGAAGTCCCAATCGTGGCGGGCTTCGATCATTTCAGTCGTTCCAGGCGAAGCCGGCTCTTCTCTCTGTTTAGCGTTCTTCTGAACTCACCTGTGCCTCCAGCGGGACAGGGGCAACGCAGCTCACGGAGGATCCCCGTCATGCCTTGTCGTCAGCCATTACTGGCAGCTGTCTGTTTCCTGCTCTGTGCGGCGTACACGCAAGAGACGCCGCGGCCTCGAAACACCGCCGCGCCAAAGCTGGCTGCGCTCCAGCCAGCCTTAGACAGCGTTCGAAGCGAAGACCTGCTGCGACACATACGCATTCTTGCCTCAGACGAATTCGAAGGGCGGGCGCCCGGCTCTCGCGGCGAGGAACTCACGGTGAAGTACCTCACCGAGCAGTTCCGGGCTCTCGGGCTCAAACCCGGCAATCCGGACGGAGCCTATGTCCAAAAAGTTCCTCTGGCCGGGTTCACATCTGAATCGCACGCTGTCTTCGTTGCGGGAAAGCAGCAGCTCCAGCTGAAGCCCGGAACCGACTACGTGGCGGTCTGCAGGCGCGCGGTTCACGAAGTCAAGGTCGATAATTCGGACCTGGTGTTTGTCGGCTATGGCGTTGTCGCCCCGGAGTACGGCTGGGACGACTACAAGGGCGTTGACGTCCGGGGCAAAACTCTGGTCATGCTGATCAACGATCCGGCCATTGCCGATCCCGACGACCCTTCTAAGCTCGACGAAAGCATGTTCAAAGGCCGCGCTATGACGTATTACGGGCGCTGGACGTACAAATACGAGATTGCCTCTGAGCAAGGTGCGGCGGCTGCCATCATCATCCACGAGACCGGACCCGCCGGCTACCCGTTCCAGGTCGTTTCGGGCAGCTGGGGACGCGAGAACTTCGATCTGCGCCGCCCAGACAAGAACCTGGGGCGCGTCGCTGTGGAATCCTGGATCAACTTAGACACCGCCAGGAACCTCTTGAAACTGAGCGGTCATGACTTCGAGACCCTCAAGGCAGTGGCCGTTCGCAAGGATTTCAAGCCCGTGCCGCTAGGTGTCAAAGCCAGCTTTGCAGTCACGAACACTCGGCGCGAAGTCGACTCGCAGAACGTCGTGGCCCTGCTCGAAGGTTCCGACGCGACGATGAGGAACGAATACCTGGTGTATTCGGCACATTGGGACCATCTGGGAAAGAACGAAAAACTGCAAAGGGACCCGGTTTTCAACGGCGCACTCGACAACGCTTCCGGTGTTGCGGCGCTGCTGGAGCTGGCCGAAGCGTTCACCCGGCTGAAGACACCTCCTAAACGGTCGGTTCTGTTCCTTTCAGTGACAGCGGAAGAAAAGGGGCTGCTCGGAGCAAAGCACTACGCGGAGAATCCGTTGTACCCACTGGTCAACACGGTTGCAAACACCAATATCGACGGGCTCAACCAATGGGGCCGCACGAAGGATGTGGTCGTGGTCGGGCTGGGCAACTCGACGCTAGACGATGTGCTGGCAGCTGCGGCGCAAACACAGAACAGAGTGCTGCAGCCCGATCCGGAACCGGAAAAAGGGTTCTACTATCGGTCCGACCATTTCGAATTCGCCAAGCAAGGTGTGCCTGCTCTCTATGCCAACCCAGGAACGGACTATGCCGGCAAGCCAGCCGGCTATGGCCAACAAAAAAGGGCCGAGTACACCAGCAAGGATTACCACAAGGTCACCGATGAAGTGAAATCCGACTGGGACCTGTCGGGCGCTGTGGAGGATATACAGCTCCTGTTCCAGCTCGGCTGGCGGGTGGCTGAGAGCGAGCAGATTCCCGAATGGAAGCCTGGCACAGAATTCAAAGCCCGCCGCGAGGCGATGCTGAAAGAGAAGCGCTAGCCGACGACCCCGCACCGGAAAGGAACGACTGAAACCGGCAGCATCGTGTCCCGTCAAGATCTCGTAAGTCTCTGAGTCGAGGTCGAGCCCTTGCTGACGCTGATTCGGCTCACGCGGCTCTTGGGTAGCCCGACCATAAGGGAGGGCTCACGACTTTGACAGCATCCTACCGGCAGCATTGCCGAACGCGCCTTCGGAATCCCGAGCCACAGAAGAAGGCTGCAGTCCGAGACCCTGGGCAGAAGCCGCTTTCCGAGTGAGCCCGTTCTCTGGCGTTCTCGGGGTTTGGCGGGGTGAGTTCGGAATTCCTCAGCCGGGTCGTAACCCAAGAGTTCTGCGGCACTGGGCTTGGGTTACCTGCCGATCGTGCCCGCCTTTCGGAGTCTCACGACACAAACGAGCTACGCCTCTGCCGTGCTCCACGGTGTCTTCAGGCTGGCTACTCTGCGCGACCAGATCTGCAGCAGGACGGCGCCGACGACGATCAACCCAAGCGACAGTCCGATCCAGAGTCCAAAGAGTCCCCAGTCCATCACGAAGCAGAAGACGTAACTGACGGGCAACCCAACCAACCAATGGCCGATCAGGTTGCAGACCATCGGCGTTCGCGTGTCTCCGGTTCCCCGCAGGATGCCGGTCGCCACCACTTGGAGACCGTCGAACAGCTGAAACACGGCCGCCAGCAGCAACAATGAAGCGCCCACCGCGATGACGCCTGTGTCGAACGTGAAAACGCGCATGATGACACGTGGGAAGGAAAGCAAAACCAATCCCGCCACCCCCATGAATCCCGCGCCAAGGGCCAGCGCCATCCACCCGGAGCGCCCGGCAGCTGCGGGATCGCGGCGGCCCAGCGCCTGCCCCACTCGGACGGCACCAGCCGACGCTACGCCCAAGGGCACCATGAAGGTCAAACTGGCGACTTGGAGACCAATCTGATGAGCAGCCAAGGCGACGGGAGCAAGCCGTCCGGCCAGAGCTGTGGCCACCGCAAACACTCCGACTTCGAGCACCGTTTGCATCGCCGCCGGAAAGCCAAGAGCCACCAGGCGCCACAGCCGGGCTGGCTCGATCTTCAAGGGCGTTTGCCACAAACCAGAGCGTTCACGACTCTCGTGCCGCACAATGGCGGCCAACAGGACAGCCATGATGTAGACACGCGAAACCGTTGTTGCCCAACCCGCGCCTTCTGTGCCCATCGCGGGCACCCCCAGTTTCCCCAAAAATCAGGATCCAGTTGACTAGTGCATTCAACACATTCGCACTGACCATCGAAACAAGATGGGTTTCACCCGGTTCATGGCTTGAAGATAGCGGCGGAAGGTGGAGAACAGCAGCAGTGGCAGAAGCCCCCAGATGAGGGCCCCGAAATAAGGAAAGGAAGGGTTTGGCGCAAAACGGCGGGATGGATTCCCAAGGCAGGAAACAGCCAGAAGAACGACAGCAGCAGAGTTAGCGGAACCACCAGGCCGAAGCTGAGGTAGACGCCGTGCAGAAGCCAGGCGTGACACTCTCTGAGCTGGCGTGCCCCAAAGGCGTGCGATACCAGGGCGTCGAGCCCCAGGAGCATGCCCAGTCCGAAGACGACCACACTGAAGTACAACACACCGTCGACGCTGACACCGCCAATGGCCTCCGGGCCGACGCGACCAACCATGATCGTGTCGACGATACCCATGGTCATCCAGCCGATTTCAGAAAGTACCACTGGCCAAGCCAGCTTCACCATCGGCCGGAACTCGAGCCGCAAGTCCTGGAATGCAACCGTCACTTGGCAAGCTCGAACTCGTCAATGTTCCAGTCGGTCCTTCCCTCGCGAACCACCAGCCGCGCCTCTTGACTCTTCGAGCCGCGTTTGCCCTTTGAGACACTGACCAGGGTGAGTTTCACTTCCATTTCCTTGGGATCTTTTTGAGTCAGCGTTTGCAATTCGTAGGCTGAAAAACGAGGATCGTCGGGGCCTTTCAAGAAAGATTCGAGTTCCTCCTGGGACTTGAACCGGCTCTGAAAGCTCTGTGTTAGAGACAGCATCGCCAGCTGGGGGTCGCGGTTCAGAACTCCCTTCATGAATTTTTTTGCAACGCCTAGCGCGAGCTTCCCCCGCTTCTCGCTGACCACATTGAAAGGCAGAAGGCGCCGGCGAGGTTCCGATCGGAGAAAGTCGATATCGTTGACCAGCCATTCGTCCTTCAACCTAATGAACTTCAGGCGCTCGTAAACCGTGGCGAAAATCTGCTCGTTGAGATCCGCCCACAAGCTCTCGACTTCAACGGCAAACTCCTTGTCGCTCGTCGCTCTGATGTTTGCAGCATTGAAGTCGAAGGCTACAACGCGCCCGCTGCGCACTCGAATAAACCGCTTCGCGCGCAAGTAGTCGTCCTCGAGGCTGGCCGTCATCAGCTTGCGCGCTTCCACGTTGTGGGGAAGCGTACGCGCAGCCATGAAACTCTCCACGGCGGCGGCTCGCAGGTCGGAGGCATTAGGGTTCTGCGCGTAGGCGCGGTACGGCACCAAGAGCAACGTACCAGAAAGCGAGAGCGCTGCGATTCGGGTCAACTTGGCCACGGTCCGGGCCTCCTCAGTGAAGTCGGGCGGGGGCTCCGCCGGCGCATCTGCTAGCTATGGTAGCATATCCAACCGCGCTGTTAGCCGCCGTTCCAGACATTGAGAGCCTTCCGGAAATGAAGACACCCTTGACCGTGCAACGATCGCATCGGGCCAAAAAAGGCGCCAAGGACCGCGTCACCCTGGATCGAGCGTTTTCGAAGGCTGGAATGTTCTCCCGAACCGAGGCGATCAAAAAGATCCACTCAGGCGCCGTGAAGGTCAACGGGAAAGTGGTGCGAGACCCCGACCACTGGGTTTCTGTGCTGCACGATTCGATTCAGTGCAACGGGCGCGCATTGCGCGAACAACGCAGGATCTGCTTGATGCTTTACAAACCCACGGGCGTCGTGACCTCTCACGGCGACCCGGGACAGCGGAAAACGGTCTACGATCTTCTGACCGGTTTCGACCCATGGGTCTTTCCAGTGGGCAGGCTGGACCTCGATACTTCCGGGCTGCTGATCATGACCAACGACACAACACTCGGCGAGCGAATGGCCAATCCGCTGGCTAAGGTACCCAAAACCTACCAGCTGAAAGTCAACTTCCACCCCACGCCAGAACAGCTCAGCCAGCTCGCGCGCGGCATCGAGCTCGCGCCAGGGGAAACAACCCTGCCCGCAAAGGTCAGAGTGTTGCGCCGGAACGACAAACACTCGTTTCTGGAACTCGTCCTGGTGGAGGGAAGAAACCGGCAGGTGCGCCGCATGATCGAAGCGCTGGGCGGACGCGTGATGAAACTGGTTCGTACGCGAATCGGCAACCTCCCACTGGGAGAGCTGCCGATTGGCCACTATCGCGTTCTGAGCCGCCGCGAAGTGGCGGAACTCCTCAAGCAACCAGACGCTGCGAACGCTGACTTGTACGCCAGCGCAATCCCAACAGAGGACCGCTAGCGCAGATTTCTCACCAACGAGCCATCACCACACGCCAGGTTCTTCCGTTTGTAGTGAAGCACGTGAGTGCTTAACCTGGGCAAGCCTCCGGCCCAGCATCGGCATCATGCCCATGCCGGAACCGAAACGTAGAAGCTCCGAGGCTCGGCTAGCTAGTGTAGTATCCAAGAAGTAGATGGACAGTTGGTTTTGAGGTTTTCTGGTTCTGGGTTGAGTACAACCGGGCTGAATTTGCTCAAGAGTCTGACGACACCGCGAGAGTTTTGCCACGATGGATTCGACCGTGGCTGTCCAAACAAAGGGTTTCGGCTTTTCATTCCACACCTGTAAAAACTCCTCCATCGCCTTGATCAAGTCGGGGACACTGCGGAATGAACCACGGCGGATTCGTTTGGACGTCAATTCGGCAAACCAGCGTTCCACCAGATTGAGCCAACTGGAACTGGTCG
>VFZK01000220.1 GCA_016871215.1 Acidimicrobiia bacterium
AGTCGGCGGTTCTGCTCTTCCAGATCTCGAAGGCGTTGCTGGCTAGGCGCTTTCATCCAGCCCAACATAGCAAAGCCGAGTCGATTTGTCCAGCGGTCTTTGTTTACTGACCCCGCTAATCAATGACGTAGGTTCTTATGTCCTCGACCTTCCTGTTGCCACCAGGGCCGCCCAGCCGGTTTGGGGGACTTTCCTTCCTCTCATTTCGCAAGGACCCGATCGGGTTCCTCAGCCATGCAGCGCAGACTTGTGGAGACCTCGTTGGATTCAAGTTTGGACCTCAGTGGGCCATGCTGGTCAACGATCCCGACCTGATCAAGGATGTGCTGGTCACGCACGACCAGTGCTTTGGCAAGGGTCGCGGCCTGCAGCGCGCCAAGCGCTTGCTGGGAGAAGGACTGTTGACGAGTGAAGGCAGTTTCCATCGGCGCCAGCGCCGGCTGGCACAGCCTGCTTTTCACCGGCAGCGGGTGCAGAGCTATGGAACGGTGATGACGCACTATGCAGGCGAGCTGCAGCGCAACTGGCAGAGTGGAAGCACGCTGGATATCGATCGCGAGATGATGCACCTGACCTTGGCAATCGTCGCGAAGACTCTCTTTGACTCCGATGTGACGCGAGAAGCGGAAGCCATCGGCCAAGCGCTCACGACAACGATGGAGTCCTGGCGCCAGTTGATGCTGCCGTTTTCCGAACTGCTGGAGAAGCTCCCGTTGCCAAGTATGCGCCGCTTCAGACAAGCCCGCGTGCGGCTTGATGCGACAATCTACCGCATCATTGAGCAACGCCGTGCCGATCCGGCAGACCGTGGCGATCTCCTGAGCATGCTGATGGCTGCCCAGGACTCTGAGGGCGACGGAACCAGCATGAGCGATTTACAGCTTCGCGATGAGCTCATGACGCTGTTTCTGGCGGGCCACGAGACAACTGCCAATGTTTTGACCTGGACATGGTATCTTCTGTCGCAGAACCCGGATGTCGAAGCAAGGCTGCACGAAGAAGTGGACCGGGTGTTGGCGGGCCGGCTGCCTCAGGCCGAGGATCTCCCTCAACTTGCTTTCACCGAGAAAGTCCTGGCTGAATCGATGCGGCTGTATCCGCCTGCCTGGATTATTGGCCGGCGAACCCTTCGGCCGTATGAGGTCGGAACCTACCGAGTCCCGGCAAATACGCTGGTGCTGATGAGCCCATTCATCATGCACCGGGATGCCCGTTACTATCCGGATCCCCTGCGCTTCGACCCCGAACGTTGGACTCCCGAAGCCAAAGCTGCGCGCCCACGATTCGCCTATTTCCCGTTCGGTGGCGGCTCCAGGCAATGCATCGGCGAGGCCTTCGCCTGGATGGAAGGTACGCTGCTGGTCGCGACGCTGGCGCAGCACTGGCGCATGCGCCTGGTTCCTGGTCATCCGGTAGTGCCTCGACCACTGGTTACCTTGCGTCCTAAGTTTGGAATGAGAATGAGAATTGAGCACCGCGACATTACGCCGGGCCAGCAAAGTTGACGCAGCTTCAAAAGGTGCGTCCCGGCTGTGTTGGTGCGATTCTGACCTGACCTTGACCTGATCTGGGCCTGCGAAGAAATCTGGTAGAAACAGAAGGGCGTTCTAGTTTTCCCTGTCGAGGACGAACTGCGGAATGGCTTCAAGTGCTTCTTTGAAGAGAGAGTGGGGAAAGAGCGCCAGAGCAGAACCGGCTTCTGCAGCGAAGTGGCGAGCCATCTCCCGGGCTCGCTCGACCGCCCGGTATTTCGCCATCAACGACAGGATCTGGCTTTGCGAAACGGTCTTGAACGCACGCTCCTGGAGGACTGTTTCGATGAGCCTCCCTTCGTCTGCGGTGCATTGTTCCATCGCGTAGACAAGGGGTAACGTCACTTTGCCTTCCTTCAAGTCACTGACGACTGGTTTGCCAAGAATGGCTGCGTTGGAGCTGAAGTCCAGAATGTCGTCGACCGTCTGAAAAGCCAAACCGAGCGCCAACCCATACTGCGCAAGCGCCGCCTGCTGTTCTGAACTGGCGTTTCCCAACACGCCGCCGATGCGCGCACAGCCAGAAAACAGATAAGCTGTCTTGCGACGGGCGATGTCCAGCACGTCGCTCTCGGTAACTCGCCGGTTGCCGTTGAAAGTCAACTGAATCAACTCGCCTTCGACCATGCGCTGAGTCAGATCGATGAGGATGTCAAGAATCTGGAAATTGCGCTGTTGCAGAGCCACGGCGAACGACTGCATGTAGAGCCAGTCGCCCGCCAGAACCGTGACCTGACTGCCCCACTTTCGATTCACACTCTGCCGGCCCCGCCGCGTTTCGGCGCCGTCGATGATGTCGTCGTGCACTAGCGTGGCGGCATGAATGAATTCGACCACTGCGGCCAGCTTGATGGCGGCCTGGTCCGCGCAGCCACATAGGCGGGAGCACAGCAGCAGGAGGCACGGACGGATCCGTTTCCCACCGCTTTCTTGGAGGTACTTTCCAATGTCCGAGATGGTCCGAACCGACGATTCGCTTTGGCGGACAAATTCCCGCTCTACCTCTTGAAGCTCGTCCTTAAACAGGTTGAAGATCTGCTGAGGGGTCACGGGTTCTGGGATGCCATAGAGGCCGGAAGCATTTGCCTCCAGGAATCATCGCGGAATCGGAATCGATCGATCGTACACAAGGCTGCCAGTGCGAATTCCCGCTGGCGAGTTCCCGATCGCGCGATCTTCGCTTGCTTCGAATTTTCCATCTGCAATCTCTGACCGCTTTACTGGCTGCGATAGTTCGTGAACTGCATATCGAAGTCAAAATCGCGGGCTTTAAGCATCTTGATGACTTCTTGCAGCGTGTCCCGGTCCTTGCCGCTGACGCGCACGAAGTCGCCATTGATCGATGCCTGCACCTTAAGTTTCGAATCTTTAATGATCCTGACGACGTCTTTGGCTTTCTCGGTCGCAATGCCTTGCTGAAGGTCTACCTCCTGGCGCACCGTACTATTGGCCGACGGCACAGCTTTGTGGTAGCTCAAGCTCTTGAGAGAGATGCCTCGCTTAACCAACTTCTGCTGGAAAACGTCATTCAAGCTCTTGAGCTTGAATTCGTCATCAGAAATCAAGATCAGCTTGTCCTTGCCCTCGAGGAAGATCTTGCTCTTGCTTCCTTTGAAATCGAATCGCGTCGTCACCTCCTTCATCGCTTGGTTGATCGCATTGTCTACTTCCTGCATGTCGATCTTGGAAACGATGTCGAAGGTATTTTGTGCAGCCATTCTTTCTCCTTGCGAACCAAAAAGCGTCGCTTCTGATAGCCTTGCACTGGGGTCCACGATCGCGATGCGCATGGCTGCAGTCGCGAGCGGCAGGCAATCGAGCAACGGCAAACAGAGCAGCACACCAACGCTGCCAGGCGTGACAAGACCCGGCTTTCGGATCACGTTCGCTGACTCAGGTCTCTGCCCGCTGGGATCTTCCAGGAGTCCCAGACCGCCATGCCAGCAACACGGGTCGCCCCGCCCCAGTCCGCGGTCGTGATGCAATCTAGTGCTTGCTGATTGCCTTATAGCCCTCGGCGCTCAATCGCGCTTTCACCTTAGCCGCTTCCGCGTCGCTGGTGTAGGGCCCGATCTGAACGCGGACCAACTTGCTGGCGTCTTCCTTGGCCGGCGTCACCACGAAAACGGGATAGCCCTTGGATCGCAGCGTTTTCGCCAAGCGGTGCGCTTCGGCATAACTCTTCAGAGCCGCCACCTGAAGACTCACAGGCGCAGACCGGCTGCTAGTGCGTTTTGCTTGACCGAGTGCGCCATTCCCCTCAGGGTCTGTGGCTGGTTTACCTGCAGCGACCGCCTTCGGCGGCTTCGGGGGCTCGGGATGAAAGTTCTGATCGACCTTGGGCTCTTTGACTGCGTTGTAAAAATCCAGGTCGTTCCGATAGTCCGCATCGGCTGCGCCAGGATTATCGGAATAGGCTTTCCCAGGAAGGCTGGATTGCGCTGAAAGCGTATCCTTTCCCCCCGCCGATGCAGCGCCATCCGATATCGAAGGCGCGCCAGGCACGCTATTGCTGGCAGGCTTGGGATCTTCCGAATCGCGGGCCGCCATCTCGAAAGCCTGCGCCCGCCCGACAACGAAGCCTAGCGCGAAGAAGACAGCGCAAACGCAGACGGCGCCCACAAAGAAAAAAGCCAGGTGGCGATACTCGATGCGGAAAGACCTCGTGTCGTGCGTTTCGCTCATTGCGGCTCCCAATGCAGACAGTTTAGCAAAGTCGAAGCTGGCGGGAACGGCCCTTCAGGGCCTCATTTCTTCAGGAAGGCATGGAGAATATCGACCGGAATGGGAAAGATCACCGTGGTGTTCTTCTCAACCCCGATTTCCGTGACCGTCTGCAAATAGCGCAATTGGATCGCAACCGGCTCCTGAGCGATGACGGCGGCCGCCTGCGCCAGCTTCTCGGCCGCCTGGTATTCGCCATCGGCATGAATGATCTTGGCCCGCTTTTCGCGCTCGGCTTCCGCTTGTTTGGCCATGGCGCGCTGCATCTCCTGGGGAAGATCGACCTGTTTCACCTCAACCAAGGAAACCTTGATGCCCCAGGCATCCGTGTGTTGATCCAGAATGCTTTGCAGCTTGACGTTCAGGGTCTCTCGCTTGCTTAAGAGATCGTCCAGAGCCACTTCACCCAGAACCGAACGCAAGGTCGTTTGCGCCAGCTGGGAGGTCGCGTAAAGGTAATTCTCGACGTCGACGACCGCCTTAACGGCGTTCATCACACGGAAGTAGACCACCGCGTTGACCTTCACCGACACGTTGTCGCTGGTAATGATGTCTTGCGGCGGTACGTCGAGCGTCACGGTCCTCAGCGGAACTCTCACAATTCGGTCGATAGGCCAAGCGACAAGAATCAGGCCTGGCCCCTTCGCTGCAGGCAAAAGCCTGCCGAGTCGAAAGATGACACCCCGTTCGTACTCTCGCAGAACGTTAATGGAATTGAAGAGCCACATCGCCACGAGAACGAGGGCAAACAGCGTCAACGGTGGGCTGAAGGTTTCCATAGATGTCCCCTCCTCGAACTCGGCTTTGCTGTCATTTCCAATCGTGCGACCTTGGAGGCCGAACGCGGCGCACTATCATGTCACAAGTTGCCGTCCCGCGCAGCAACCGCACCAGCTCGCCGTTGACTTCGGAAGTGGCGGCCACGATTTGGCGAATGGGATGGATGGCCCTACACCCGGGCGACACGCAGCCTCATGCCCTCGATTGCCAGGATCTTAACCTGCTCGCCTGCCGCAATCGATGTTTCGCTGCTGGCCTGCCAGATCTCGCCGTGCACCCGAACCTTTCCATCGCCGTTGATATTCGTTAGCGCGACACCGACTTCGGTGGGCATGCCGTCTTCCCCCGTCATCGACTTGTGACGGTGTGCCAGCAGCACGAGGCGCATCAAGAAGATTGCGATGGCTGCGAAGGGCAATGCCACGCCCACCGCTGTCATGGGCCGCACCCGTAACTCTGGGATCGGGGAATCGATCAGGATCAGCGATCCGAGAACCATCGCGGCGACGCCCAAGACACCGAGAAGACCGTAGCTGGTCACTTTGGCTTCCAGAACGAAGAGGACGAACGCGGTGATGATGAGAGCGACTCCGAGCACATTGACCGGCAGAATGTTCAGAGCCACCAAAGCCAGAAAGAGGCAGAGCGCGCCGGCAACACCGGGGAAAATCAGGCCTGGCTGGGTGAATTCGATATACAACCCCATTAGGCCAATGAGCCCCAGGATCAGGGCGATGTTGGGGTTGAGTGCTTTCGCCAGCACGCGTTGCCGCAAAGACATATCGAGGGTACGCACGCTTTGCCCTTTGAGCCGCAGCACCGCCGGGCTGCCGTCGAAACGCCGAACCGTTTTCCCGTCAAATCTCTCGATGATTTCATCGATGTCTTTCGCGACCGCGTCGATAAGGCCTTCTTTCAGCGCTTCGGTCTCGGTAAAAGACTTGCTTTCGACCACCCCCTTTTCTGCGATTGCAGCGTTACGTCCCCTTTTGGATACGAAGCTTCTCAAGTAAGCCGCCGCATCGCTTTCGATCTTCTTGGCCATCACCTCGTCTGGCTTTCCGCCACCGATGCCAACCGGATGGGCTGCACCTGTGTTTGTCCCTGGAGCCATCACGGCCACGTCGGCGGCCAGCAGGATGAAGAAGCCTGCCGAAGCGGCCCTCACGCCGCTGGGGCCAACAAATACGATCACCGGTGTTTTTGACGTGAGAATTTTCTCGATAATCTGACGCATCGATGGATCTAGACCGCCCGGCGTGCTCAAGCGGAGAATAAGGGCAGCGGAGCCTTCTGCCTCGGACAGGGCAATCCCTTGGGCGACATACTCTGCCGAAATGGGGTGAATCACGTCGTCCACATCAAGTCTCAGGATGTTCCCGGTCGTCCAACGGGAGCAACACAAAATCATCAGGAGCGGGAAGGCGATCTTGGTCATGGCTTCGCTGTCTTTTCGAGAATGTCTCGGGCGGCCTGGCTTCCGGGCTCGAGTTCCAGAATCTTGCGGGCTTCCATCTCAGCTTCCCGGTGGCGATGGAGTGCCAGATACAGCCGAGACAGGCGTAATCGGGTGGCGGTGTCTTCCTTCAGCCAAAGCGAGGCTCGCAACTCGGAGATCGCGCGCTCTCGATCGCCTCGAGCTTCCAGCACCTGGGCCATCAGTCCGTGAGCCCGTGCCGACGTGGGTTCGCGCTGGATGGCTTGCGAAAGCCATGCTTCGGCCTCGCCCAGCCTCTTCGCCGCCAACATCTCCTGAACGGGTTTAAATTCGTCATGGTCCTGTTCTTTCCGGGCCAAAGCCGCTCCCTTGCTCTCACGAGCGTCGCGCAGGTGGAGCTGAAGCTGCCTGAAGCTGGACGCGTCGAACGCAGTCTGGATGCGGAACAAGTCCGGCATCTGTTTCTTAGCCTCCCAGCCGGCAATTCTCGGGCTGAGTTCTTGGGCCAGCGCCAGGGCTGAAGCCGCTTCCTCCGCTCTTCCCAACGCGCGGTAGCACATGGACAAGATGTACTGCGCTTCGGCGTCAGAGTCGTTGCGCTCCACACCTTGGGCGAGTATCTTGACTGCCCCTGCAAAGTCTCCGCTCTTCCAGCGATGATAAGCGAGATTGAAATCATAGTCTGCTTCTAACGAATCGACCGCGATCGCCTTTTCGAAGGCTGCCGTGGCCGCGTCCCTGGAACCCTTCAGGCTCGAAGCGATCGCCAGATTTGTATACACCTCGCTGGCCGGTACCACCTGGCTCAATCGCTCGAATTCGCTGGCTGCTTTGTCGTAACTCTTGAGGTAAAGAGAGTTGAGGCCGATGAGAAAGCTCGCCTCAGGCAGCTCGCCTTCCAACCGAAGCAATCGCTGCAACCAAAGTGTCGAGGTGGCGTAATCCTTCTCCTGGTGGTAAAACCTCCCTAGCTGAAGGATAGCCTTGGAATAATTGGGCTGCTCCTTGTCGGCTTGTCTGAAGAAGCGGATCTGTTTAGCACGATCCGGCTCGATGAGGCCTCTAACATAGTTCTCCAGCGCAATGTTCGGAATCGCCGGAAACTTTTCCAGGAACGAATTCAAGCTCAAAGGAAACGTGGAATCCAGCTGCGTGAGGATCTTCCATGCCAGCCGCCCGCAGGCCGTTTGAAATCGATCGAGAGGTGCTCGCTCCTCCAGCCGGGCTTTGAGGAGGTTCTTCCGTAGATCCAGGATCGACGCCGAAGCCGCGATCTCCGTCCCATCGGAGCGGAAGGCGCCCATCACCAGGAAGTCTGCGTCCAATTCCTGGCCGATCTTGATTAGCGACGCCTGAGACAGCCGGCTGGAGTATGGAATTCCAATTCGGTCGAAGGCCAGCAGCCTCTCATCGCGGCCGAGCACATTCAGATTCGGCCACTTCAAGCGGTCTTCCAGAAGCCCAGGAAAGCTCTCGCCCATCCAATGAAGGCTGGCATTCTTTGAGTGGTTAGCAAAAGGAAGCACCACCACGGTGCGAAGCTCGGCCAAGCCTGGACTCGCGCAAAAAAGCCACAGCACAGGAAGGAGCAAAACCGGGAAACGCTGGGAAGGCAGGGGAAAGGACATCAGAATCTCACGGCCACAGCGACGGAAGAAACGTCAAGCGGAGGCGTTATCTTGATGGCAAACCGTTGGCATTATAGCAAACACCACAGACAAAGCACGAAGGAGCGGGTGGCAGGGTGGTCTGCAAACCAGCTTCCGGACACTAAAACGAATCGAACGTTGTTTGCCTCGGCTGGACTCACGAGGCTGCGAGAGAACGCGACAGGGGAAGTGACCGGTTCAGACGATGGACTTACTGCCGAGCATCCCGGCAACGAGAGGGTCCAAGCAGAGGCAGCGTAGCGACCTGCTCCCGCCTTTGCCGTATCGGCCGGCATTTGTTAGGTTCGCCCGTCACGAACGAAGACGACACAATCATTCAGTAAGACACGGTCCGATCTGGGGCGGCTTGAGCCAGTCGCTAACCGCACGGGCGGACCTCTCACCGCTCCTCAGCCAGTGCCTCGAGTTCCGCAACAGCTTGCAGGTCCTTCGGGCGACCGGCAGCGCGCTTGACCTCGATCAGCTTCGTCAGACTGAGACAGAAACACTGAACGCCAAACAAATCCAAGGTGATTGTATCCGGGAGAAGATCCTCATAGTCGCCGCCACCCGTGATCTCGCCAAAGAGATCGAGAGAACCCAACGACGTGGCTAGACTGAAATTCAGCCCATTCCACACGGTTTCTTCGGACCAGAGGAAAAGCCGGCCGGGGGGTACGCCTCGGAGGTAGGGTTCATAGGGAGCCAGTGTTCGAATCAGCCGCTTCAGGGCTCCGTCAAAGTCTCCCAAGTGTAAGAAATAAGGGGGCAGTAAATCGCCACTGGCTTTTTGCGCGCCGATTTGCTAGGCTGCCGGCATGAGC
>VFZK01000221.1 GCA_016871215.1 Acidimicrobiia bacterium
CCGTTCGGCGCATAATCTGGGTTCAATGTAAATGACGATATCGGGAAGCTCAGGCATCGAGTGCGCACCGACGCAAAGTTCCCATCGGATCCCTCTAGAAGGAGCAAGCGCATGCTAACATGACTACCTCAAACAAACGACGACGACGGAGGTGACTTTGGCGCTCGTTCCACTACTCTTCTTTTGCTTGCTTGTCAGCCCCATTTACGGCGGCGCACAGGAGAGCCCCGCCTGGACTTCGCTCGTGGAAGCCGAGCGCGCCTTCGCGGCGGCATCTCTTGCTAAAGGAATGCGCGCGGCGTTTCTGGAGTTTCTAGCCGAAGATTCAGTTCTCTTTCGCCCTGGTCCAGTACCGGGCAGAAAATGGGTTGAGGAGCACCCGGAGCCTCTCACGCAGCTCAGTTGGAGTCCAGAGTTCGCCGACGTGTCGCAGTCTGGCGATCTCGGCTACACGACAGGCCCCTGGGAGATTCGCTCTGGCGGCCAGCAACAGCGGTCGGCTGCAGCCGGGCATTTCGTCTCGATCTGGAAACGGCAGGCTGGTGGTCCCTGGCAGGTGGTGGTCGATCTCGGAATCAGCCACGCTGCGCCAGCAGACTCCAAGCCTATGCCGCTGGTTGGCCCCAGGGCGAATGAACAGAAGCCGAGACGCGGCGGTCAGGTGGCAGAAGAGCGGTACGAACTGCTCGCGTTCGATCGCGAACTGGCCAATTCAGTATCTGACAAGGGAACAGCCCAGGCTTATCTTCGCTACCTGGCAGATGACGCAAAGCTCTTTCGCGAAAGGAAATCTCCGATAACAGGCAAACGAGATATCTTTGCTCAGCTTTCCCAGGACGGACACCGGCCAGTCCTTCGTCCTGACAAAGCGGATGTCTCCAATGGTGGAGATCTTGGTTACACTTATGGACTGTCGCGCTTATCGAGTTCAGGCTCTGCAGATGGCACGGGCACATCGAGCTACTACGTCCACATCTGGAAGCGCAAAGGAGGACGCTGGACCCTGGTGCTGGACATCGAAAACCCTGGGCCGCAGCAGAGATCACCTTCATTCGCTGGAGAAAAGCCGTGATCCAAACAACCTGCTCGGAGGAACGCTTGCCATCCATGGCTTCGGGTGATTCAAACGTGTGTCCGCGGCAAACGCTTCCGTCAGGACCTTCTTGCTGCTCGCTTTGGATTGTGCTGTGATCTTCTTCGCGTCTATGCGGAGACATGACAACAATGATGACTTCAGCGGATCCTAGTTATCCAATTGGAAGGTTTCAGAAGGAAACCCACATCAGCTCCGACCGGCGGCGGGCCTTGATCGACGGCATCGCAAAGCTGCCCCTCGACCTGCGAGCCGCAGTTGAAGGGCTGTCAGATTCCCAGCTCGATACTCTTTACCGGCCCGGAGGATGGACTGTCAGGCAGGTCGTTCATCACGTGCCGGACAGCCATCTTAACGCCTACCTCCGCTTCAAGCTGGCGTTGACAGAGCCTGAGCCCACCATCAAACCCTACGACGAAAAACGTTGGGCAGAGTTGGCAGATGTCAAGTTGACTCCAGTCGAGGTCTCGCTCTCGTTGTTGCAATGCTTGCATGCACGTTGGACGCTGCTTCTGCGAGCTTTGGAGCCCGCTGCGTTCGCGAGGACTTTTCGCCATCCCGATCTCGGCCTGTTGACGCTGGACACGCAACTGGGACTCTACGAGTGGCATGGCCGCCATCACGTCGCGCACATCACCACACTGCGCGATCGGATGGGCTGGAGCTAGTTTCACCTGCCGGCGCCAAGTTCACAAATCAGCCACATTTTCTTCCAATGGTCTTCGCCATACGGGGTGGCGCAGATATCGCGCCTTTACGATGTCTGCGACTCCCTTCGCCACTCCGCCACACCCATCGCGAGGCCTGTCGCCTCGAATATTGTGTTGATCGGAATTTATTTTTAGACTAGTCTAAATAACGTTCGCGGGCTGAAGCTTGGCACAAACTCTTGTGTAGCGGAATTGGGAAACGAGAAAGGAAGGACCGGAATGATTTCCAGCACTGTTGAGAATTATCTGAAGGCTTTCCTTCGTCTTGAAGACATGAACAAGAAAGCCAGCACCTCCACCGTGGCGCGGCAGTTGTCGGTCGCAGACGCATCGGTGACCGACATGCTCCGGAAACTCCAGAAGGGGGGTCTGCTGGAATACAAACCCTACTACGGCGCGACGCTCACTGCCGAGGGGCGCAGGCTAGCCCTTCGCATCTTGCGCCGTCACCGCCTGATCGAACTGTTCCTTCACAAAGTGATGGGCTACGGGTGGGAAGAGGTGCATGACGAGGCTGAGAATCTGGAGCATGTGGTATCCGACCTGTTTGTCGAGCGCATCGATGCCTACCTCGGCTATCCAGACAAGGATCCCCATGGAGAATCGATTCCAGATGCAACAGGCTTTCGCAATGAAGATCTCGACATCTGCCTGCTCGCCGCCGACCCGGGCGAATATGAGGTGCACAAGGTCGTCAACGACCAACCCGAGTTTCTAGCCTATATCGAAAGAGAATCGCTGACGCCCGGCACTCCGTTTCAGCTTCTCGAAAAGGGCTCCGTCCATGGCTTGCTCAAGTTGAAGATCTCAGGCCGGTCCGAGCCCCAATTTCTTGGAATTGAAGCCGCCAAATACCTTTACGTGAAGGCAACAGGCGACCGGCTTGACAACCAGGCACGCCGTTCGAAACAACGCCGCAAGAAGAGTCTGCAATCCGGTGGCGAACGGGGCGAAAGTCCAGGCACAAGCGTGCGCCGCGCATCACAACGTGAGCCTGCCCGGAGGTCCAAATGAACCTCATCGGCAAGAAGACAGAGCCCGTGGTTCCAGTGCGCGGGTTCCGGCTGCCGCAAGGGACCCCCAGCCTGCCAGAGTCTTATCAGAGTATCGAGGTGCCGCAGTCTCTGGGATTCTGGCGAAAGCTGCTCGCGTTTGCCGGACCGGGGTACATGGTCGCCGTGGGTTACATGGATCCTGGCAACTGGGCTACGGACCTGGCCGCCGGGGCTCGGTTCAACTACACGCTGCTTTCCGTCATCATGGTTTCGAACTTGATGGCTATCCTGCTGCAGTCGCTGGCCGTAAAGTTGGGGATCGTCACGGGGCGCGACCTCGCCCAAGCCTGCCGCGATTTCTACTCGAAGCCAGCGAGCATTGTGCT
Source organism: Acidimicrobiia bacterium (assembly GCA_016871215.1). GTDB lineage: Bacteria > Acidobacteriota > Terriglobia > Versatilivoradales > Versatilivoraceae > VFZK01. The sequence goes on from VFZK01000221.1 coordinate 3,185, forward strand.
TTGGATTCTGTGCGAAATTGCCATCGCCGCTTGTGACTTGGCCGAGGTCATCGGTTCGGCCATCGCTCTCAACCTGCTTTTCGGGTTGCCTCTCGCCTGGGGTGTTTACCTGACGGCACTCGATGTACTTGCCGTCCTCTATCTGCAGCAAAAAGGGTTTCGCTACCTTGAAGCCTTTGTGATTGCGCTCATCGGTATCATCGGCGCTTGCTTTGCGATCGAAATCGTTCTGTCTCGCCCGAATCTGCCGGGGATACTCGCTGGATTCATACCGCGCGCGGAGATCATGCGAAACCCGGAGATGCTGTACATCGCCATCGGCATCCTGGGCGCCACGGTCATGCCACACAACCTGTATCTTCATTCCTCGATCGTCCAGACTCGCAAGTACGGATCGAACCCAACCGAATTGAGGGAGGCCATCCGTTTCGCAACCCTCGATTCAACTGTAGCTTTGATGTTTGCACTGTTCATCAATGCGGCAATCCTCATCATGGCCGCGGCCACGTTTCACCACTCCGGGAACCAGCACGTGGCTGAGATTGGCGACGCATACCAATTGCTGTCCCCTCTGCTCGGCACGACGCTCGCCAGTGTCCTCTTCGCGGTGGCCCTGTTCTGCTCTGGCCAGAACTCGACCCTCACCGGGACTTTAGCTGGCCAGATTGTGATGGAGGGATTCCTCAACATCCGGTTGCGTCCCTGGTTGCGGCGTTTGATCACGCGCCTGATCGCGATCGTTCCCGCAGTGATCTGTGTCATCCTTTACGGCGAATCCGGCACGGCGAAATTACTGATCTTCAGCCAGGTTATCCTTAGCCTGCAACTCTCTTTCGCGGTCTTTCCTCTGGTCCAGTTCACCAGCGATCGAGAGAAGATGCACGAGTTTACCAACCCGCTGTGGTTGAAGGTGCTGGCTTGGACGGTTGCTGTCGTCATCGGTAGCCTGAACGCTTGGCTGTTGATCCAAACGGTGCGAAGCTGGTTAGGCTGAGACTGTGGTGGAGTGCTGGCTGGCGACGATGCCGAGTGGAGGAAGACGATGTATCGAAAAATCTTGGTTCCTGTCGAAAACTCGGCTAACGACCAAGTTATCCTAAACCACATTCGGGAACTCGTCGCTCTGACTGGCGCCAGCCTGCTTCTGGTCTGCGTCGCACACGGTTGGGTGGCCCGCAATTTCGACCAGCTCAAACTTCGGGAGTCGGAGGAGATGCGGCGAGATCGCGACTACCTCGCCGCCCTGTGCGACGGTCTGCGAGACCAAGGCATCGAAACGGACTACATTCTTGCGTACGGCGAACCCTCGGACGAGATCATTCGCATCGCTCGCGAACAACAAGTCGACCTCATCGCGATGACCACACATGGTCACCGCTTCATCTCTGACCTCCTCTACGGAAGTGTCTCCCACGACGTCCGGCATGCCGTCAACGTTCCCGTTTTACTGCTGAAGGCGAAGTAATCGGCTCGAGGGATTCCACAACAGCCGGGCTTCTGCAGGCAGGATTTGCTTGGATTTGACAACGAAACCTGCGACAGTTTTCTGGCGATCAAGAACGTGCCCGAGAAGAGGCGCTCCTGTCGTTCCTCAGACGGTCCATCGGCACGAAGGCTGCTGTCTCTGAAGCAGCCGGTCAACGAAAACCTGATTTGCCCAACAATGAAACTCTCGATTCCTTTGTTTTGCCTGCTTGCTTTGAGCCCCAGCAGCTCCGATGCCCGTTCGAATTACGCCAGAGTGTCCTCGACATCGCAGCATCCGTTCTGCGGAACGCGACCCGATCGCCTGCAGCGTGAGCTGCAGCGTTCCCGCGATCTTCGCGCTGCGCGGCAGTCCCGGCTTCAGCCGGAGGCGTTAAGTGCGGCAGCAGGGGCCACACAGGACGTGGGGAATATTGCTGTTATCGAAGACGACGGATCGATCGTTACCGCTCAGAATCCTTTCGATTTGACTTCGGTGACCCTGCGACTGAGTCCCACGGGAACAAGCGACAGCTATCAGCTATCGCAGCGACAACAGACTCTCGGCACGAGTTTTGGCAGCCGCCTGACACTGACCGATGACGACAGCCGCGAGATCGCGTTTACCGGCGGGTTTCGCTTCCCGTTTTTCGGCGCCACCTACCAGAGTGTGTTCATCAACTCCGACGGGAACCTCACCTTCGGCCAGGGAGACAGTGCTTCCACTGACCGAAATCTTAGCCGGTTCAACGGTGGGCCTCCCCGCATCGGAATCTTCTTTGCCGATCTCGATCCAAGTGTAGGGCGTGGTGGCGTCTTCTATGACGCACAGCCTGACCGGTTTGTGGTGACCTGGGACCGCATTCGAGAGTTCGAAGGGTTCACCGAAAGTTCCTTTCAGATCGTCCTGTTTGCAGACGGTGCTTTCGAGTTGATCTACAGTGGAGTTTCGGCTCAGAGCGGAGTCGTAGGCTGGAGCAGCGGGCGCAACACCCAGAGCCTCGGCTTGGCCGACCTGAGTGCTTCGTCTGGCACGGTGTTATCGGGGCCCAGGGCCGAACGATTCGCTCGCAGCGCTGAACTCGATCTGCCTGCACTGGCCACGCAATTCTATCGAACGCATCCCGACGACTACGATCAGCTGGTGATGTTCACCAACTTTCCGTTCGATCTGGAAGGGGCATTTGCGTTCGAGCTGAACATCAAGAACGAGATTCGGGGAATTGGTCTTAGCCTGTCAGACTTCGCTGCCGATTTCGGCAGCAGAGGCCAGCTGCAGAGCTTTCTGGCCATGAACCAGCTTGGAGAATTTCCAGACGATCCGGACGCGGTGTTTTTCGGCACAAACTCTACGGTAAACATCCTTGGACAAGAGGCTGGGCATCGCTGGCTGGCCTATGTCCGTTTTCGCGACAACAACGGTCAGAATAGCACCCGGCTTCTGGGACGGGACAATTCACACTGGAGTTTCTTCTTCAACTCGGAAGCTTCGGTAATGGAGGGCAATCAGATACAAGATCTGGGCTCTGGAGACTTTCAGACCCTCGCTTCGACTGATCGTTTCAGCCAGCTGGACCAATACCTGATGGGCCTGCGCGATCCGAGCCAGGTTGGACCGATGTTCTATGTAGACAACGTGACGGGAACGTCGCGCTTGCCCGGCAGCCCGCCTGCCGTTGGTGTCAGCTTTCGCGGCACACGCCAGAATGTCACAATCAACGACGCCATCGCGGTCGAAGGTCTGCGGATACCCACGGTTGCGGCGTCTCCCAAAGTCTTCAAGCAGGCTTTCATTCTGCTCGTGCAGCGCGGCACCTCGCCTTCCAACGACGAAGTTGCCAAGCTGGACCGGTTTCGGCGGCGCTGGCAAGAGTTCTTCGCGCAAGCCACCGACAACCTGGGCGCGGCAGATACATCGCTCGCCACCGTTCCGCTAACCCCAACCTTGACTACCGTGTCGCCACCGTTCGGTCCCACGGTTGGAAGCACGCCCCTTTATATCTTCGGCGATAACTTCCAGCAAGGAGTGACCGTGCGAGTGGGTTCCGTCTCAGCGAGCAACGTTCAACGGGTGAGCTCCACTCTGGTGACGGCCATAGTTCCGCCCGCCGCCGCAGGCATCGTCTCAGTCGTCGCTACAAATCCTGGGGCGCCAGCGGCCAGTTTGGACAGTGCCTATCGTTACGTTCAGCTCAGTCCAGCGGTGGTCTCCACGAATGCAGTGCGTCTCGCCTTCGCGATTGACAGCCCCGGCTTTCGATCGAATCTCGGCATCAACAACCCCAACCCGCAGAGCGCTGACGTGCGGGTGTTGCACCTCGACCGAAACGGCTTGCTCATTAACCAACTTCCATCCCTCACGATACCGCCCAACGGTTTCATCCAGCGCAACAGCGTGCTACGGGAACTCGAAGGCACCAGTGGAGTCAGCGGCCGCGAGGGCTCACTGGCCTTGGAATCCACCCAACCCATCCAGGCATTCGTTTCGCAGATTGAAAATCAAACGGGAGATCCTAGCATCCTGGAAGGCCTCCGCAGCGGAACGACACGCCTGATTTTGCCCTCGGCGGCCAATACAGGTCCTTTTCGCTCGAATCTCATTGTGCTGAATCTGGCCGCGAGCGAGGCACGCATCGACTTGACGGCACTGGATCGCGACACGGGGCAGCCACTGGGAGTGCCCAGACAAAACCTGGCGCTTCCGGCAAACGGGTTTGTTACCTATGACAATATCCTGGCATCGTTGAATACCAACGACTACTTCGGTCCCGTGGAAATCTGCTCCACCAAAGGCGCTCCATTGGCTGCCATCTCTCGGGTCTCTGGACTGAACCTTGGCACCAGCGGCTTCTTCCCAGCACTTCCAGCCAATTCCGGTCAACGGGTGGAGATCCTGCCGTTTGTCATTGACACGAATGCCTTCCGCACGAATCTTGGGATCAACAATCTCGGCACGAGCACGGCGAACGTATCGGTCTCCCTGTTCGGGTCAGACGGCACGTTGCTGGCTGGCACCACCTCGCCGCTGGTTGTCGCTCCGCAAGGGTTGGTCCAAGTCAACAACGTCCTGAGGTTCCTTAAGACCGGCACCAGCAGCGGACCAGTGACCAACCTACAAGGATTCTTGAGACTGGTTTCCGACGTGCCTATCAAAGCCTACGCAACTCAGATCGACAATCTGACAAACGACCCCAGTATTGAAAACAGCGTCAGCAACGGTAGTGCGAACTTGCTCTTGAAGTCTTCGGCCAACGCAAGCTTTCGCTCGACGTTGGCAATCGTGAATCCCAACCCCTCCGCGGCCTCGGTCGAGATTACTGCACGCGATGGCAGTCCGACCAACAACGGCGCTGTGTCCGCATCGCGGGTCGTCGCCATTCCGGCGAACGGCCAGTTTGTTAGCGAAAACATCCTCGCTGACATTCAGGCCACGTCGGCGTTCGGGCCGATCGAACTCCGATCGGTCAGCGGCCTGCCCATCATTGCAGTCTCCCGCGTCTACAGTGTCGCTGGAAACACCAGCGGCTTCTTTAACGCCCAGCCCTTGCCTTAGGACGCAGGCTCGGCAGTTCATCGGGCTAGAGCGCAGCAGGGATCCACATCCGTTTGCGTCGTTCCGTCATTTCTCGAAGTGACAGAGGGTCCCTGGTACCGCATGGCCCTTCCGTGCACCCTGTCTTCAGCTTGCCAAGAAAGCCCATCGGGATCCTTGAGCCGGATCCAGCCGGAGATCCATTGTCCCATTGACGAGGTTTTGCGTCCCCTGCCAACGCAATTTTGTCAGTGAGGATGTGGCAGAGACCTGTTTTCGAGCCCCAGTTTCAGAAATGGATTTCAGCCAAGCTGGAGCAAATGAAAAAATGGGTAACTCGCTCTATAACAATGGGTTGCAAAACTTCACCTTATCGGCCACCGATCCTCAGATGGACAGCGGCAGTGGCGAATACCTTGCTCTCTCGAAGTCCTGGTTGCCGAAGTCATCGAGGGAGTCAACATCCGCTATCGAACACAGAAGTCACTTTTGCTGGTCACCCTGTTCGCCGTTTTGGCTACGGCAATCCTCAGCGCTGGCGAATCCCTGGCCGACCCGCGTGAACAATTCGTTCTGTCCGAAATCAATCGAATTCGAGCGGAGCAGGGTTTACCTCTGCTACGCATGAACCGCAAGCTCCCTCTGTGCCAATGTAGATGAGACATCTGCTCTTGCTTAAATTAGAGTAGAGGGCAGAAAGGTTTCTTTCATGAAAAGTGTCTCTTCCAGCAGGAAATTGTTTCCCGTGGTGCCAGCCCCGAAGGT
>VFZK01000222.1 GCA_016871215.1 Acidimicrobiia bacterium
TGCGGGCAACGCCGTCTGCCTGCTGGTTTCGCTTTGCTCTAGATTCTTCCACACTCCCACCCTGATAATCGCAACTTGCCGAGGCTCCCCCCAGCCTCCCAGTGCCACTTTCAACCGTTTCGCGACACAAACTAACTAGCTAGACAAAGACTTCGCCCTTGATATCCCGGTAGGGGAAGCCACGATCACCGCGTTGTGGGGGGTGGTCGCGGGAAGTTCGCAACCGAAAGCCCACGGCCAGCGAAAAGTGCTGACCGCGGCTACCAAAGCGAGAACAAATTCTCGTAACCTCCAACATTACGGGCTAGACAAGGGCTTCGGCCTTGATATCCCACTTGGGAAGCCACGATCCCCGCGCGGAGGAACCGCCGTCCTCTTTGCGGTGGTCGTGGGCACTTCCTCTCCTGTCGCATCCAGACACCTGGCTGGAATGACAAGCGTTTTCCTCACCTTATTCTGGATCCGGTCAGAGTCTGGATTTTTCAGAGATCCAGGCTCTGAGTACGGGAACTAGGCACACGAGAAATCGGGGAACAAATCCGTTGCCAGCTCCGGACGACATTCCCTAGAATGTGCGCCTGCGTTGGGAGCGCTCGCTCGGAAGTGACGCTGGGCGCGGCATTCATTCTCTTTGGTCTCTGGGAGGTCAGCATGGCATTCGATCCGAAACACAAAAGTCGCGTCATCTTCGATGGACGAGACCGGGCTCCGGCGCGGTCCTACTTGAAGGGCATCGGCTTCTCCGAAGCCGATCTGGCGCGGCCCATCATCGGAATCGCCAACACCTGGATTGAAACGATGCCGTGCAATTTTCATTTGCGCGAGCTGGCAGTAAAAGTGAAGGAAGGTGTACGCGTTGCCGGTGGCACTCCCATGGAGTTCAATACGATCGCCATCAGCGACGGCATCACGATGGGAACCGAAGGAATGAAAGCCTCGCTCGTGAGCCGCGAGGTTGTAGCCGATTCCATCGAGCTCGTAGCCCGCGGCTACATGTTCGATGCCGTGGTAGCGCTGGTCGGTTGCGACAAGACCATTCCCGGCGCTGCCTTGGGGCTGATCCGTCTCGACATCCCTTCGCTGGTGCTCTATGGCGGTTCGATCGCGCCGGGCCGGTACAAGGGCAGGGATGTGACCATCCAAGACGTTTTTGAAGCGGTCGGCGCCAACGCCGCGGGTCGCATGACGGATGCCGAACTTCTCGAAATTGAAAATGTGGCTTGCCCGGGCGCTGGCTCCTGCGGCGGGCAATACACTGCCAATACCATGGCGACCGTGCTCGAGTTCATCGGCCTTTCCCCGTTCGGCTCGTCGAGTGTGCCGGCCACCGATCCCCGGAAAGAGAAAGTGAGTTTCGATTGCGGCAAGCTCATCATGGATGTGCTGCGCCGAGGGGTGCGCCCAAGCGATATACTGACGTCCAAGGCCTTCGAGAATGCCATTGCGAGCGTTGCCGCTACGGGAGGCTCGACCAACGCTGTACTCCACCTGTTAGCGATGGCGCGCGAAGCCGGCATTCCGCTTGACATCGACGACTTCGACCGGATTAGTTCCCACACGCCCTTGCTGGCTGACCTGAAGCCGGGCGGCAAGTACGTGGCTGTGGACGTAGACAGAGCGGGAGGCGTACCTCTGATCGCCAAGTTTCTGGTCGAGGGCGGTTATGTCGATCCCACCCAGAAAAACGTGGACGGGCAGACGTTGGGCGACGCCGCCAGACCAGCGGTCGAAACGCCGGGGCAAGATGTCATTCACTCGCCGTCGAAGCCCATCAAGAAGACGGGAGGTTTGGTCATCTTGCGGGGCAACCTGGCTCCGGAAGGCTGCGTTGTCAAAGTTGCGGGCCATGAAAGGCTCTCGCATCGCGGCCCAGCGCGGGTATTTGACCGCGAAGAAGATGCCATGAAAGCTGTGACCGAAGGCCGCATCCGGCCTGGCGACGTTCTTGTGATTCGGTACGAAGGCCCTCGCGGCGGGCCAGGCATGCGCGAAATGCTTGGCGTGACGGCAGCCGTTGTGGGAGCAGGGTTGGGCGATTCCGTGGCGTTGCTCACCGATGGGCGCTTCAGCGGAGCGACGCGGGGACTCATGGCCGGGCATGTGGCTCCGGAAGCTGCGCGGCGCGGACCTATTGCCTCAGTGCAGGAAGGCGACACGATCGTTTTCGACCTGTCGAACCGTCGCTTGGATGTCGAAGTTGCAGCCGAAACGATGGAACAACGCTTGGCTGGTTGGACCGAGCCCAAGCCACGCTACACCTCCGGCGTCTTCGCCAAATACGCCGCTCTGGTTTCTTCGGCCTCGGAAGGTGCTATCACCCGCCCATTGCTGTAAGGAACAGCGGCAGCATCGGCCCCGAAACTTTCCCCTTCTTCCCTGCGATGCCGCCTGGCTTGGCGATTGGTCGCGGGGTGGTTTGTCCAAGTTCTCTGTGACTGGCTGTGAACCCAGAAGACTCCCCGTTGCAAGTGGAACGCGAGAGCAACCGGCGACGCTTGCTCGACGCGCTGCATCACCGCTTCACCGGAGAGGTGCCTTTCTTCGAGTCGGAGGCGTGTGAACCCATTGTGGACCGCGTGATGGGCCGTCCCATGCGGGCGCGTCGATCGTATCAGCTGGCCCCTCGCGACTACGTAGAGTACCTCTCGCGAACCGGCATCGATGCCGCCTATCTGGGTGGTGGCTGGTCCTTGGGACGAAAGAACCACATCGACGAGCGCGGTCGCGTGCACTACGTCGACGGCACCATCAAGTCGCGAGCGGATTTTGGTCAGGTGGAACCGCCTGGCCTCGATCCGGTGCGCGAAAAACTGGATGCCTACCTTCAGGCCGCCCAGGGAACGCACCTCGGCTTGGTTTTCTCCCTGACCGAGGCTCCCGGCATGGCGTTCGTCGCGATTGGGCCTGCAGACTTCCTCGTAGCACTGCATGACGATCCGGGCTTTGTGGACGAATTGATGGACCGCATCGAAGACTACTCCCTACCTCTGCTCGAGTTGGCGCTGACCTATCCCGTCGATGCGTTCTTCCTTACCGGCCCCATGTGCTCCAAGCACGGCCCAATTTTCCCGCGTGAAATGCATGAACGGTTTGTTTTCCCTCGCATCAAGAGGATGATGAAGCTGATTCGTCCGCGGGGCATACCAGTGATTCTCCATTCCGATGGCGACAACTCCCAGTTTCTTGACTGGATACTGAAAACGAACTTCGCCGCGGCGCACCCTGTTGAGCCCGGAGGCAAGAACTGGGAGAAGGCACGCTGCGGAGATCGCCTCTGTTTATGCGGCAATATCGCCGTCGGAAGTGTGCTCAGCCAGGGGACTCCGCAAGACGCTTCGCTCCGACACGCTCGAACATTTGCGAAGGCTGGCCCCTGGAGGCGGCTACATTTGCGGTTCCAGCCACGACATCACCGAGAATGTCCCTTACGAGAACTTCGTGGCCATGGCGAAGGCAGTCTGTTCTTACAAGGCCCAGGGAAGCGCCTGAGTGCGGCCCGAAAGGACTCAATGAACCAACGACGATTTGTTTCTTCCAATGGGCCGTTGCTCTTGTCTTGTACCGCTGGCGGCCGTGCAGCGTCCTTTCTAGCAATCTGCCTGGCTCTCACTTTTTCGGGCTGTGGGCCTGCCCAACCTGACGGCCCCAAGATAGGCCCTGGAGCCAAGAGCTCTGGCGGAATGCACGCAGCGCTCGAAACAGACCAGGGAACAATCGAAATCGAGTTCTTTGAAAAAGAGGCTCCGAAGGCTGTCGAGAACTTTCGGCTGCTCGCCGAGCACGGTTACTACGACGGGCTGACGTTTCACCGTGTGGTCAAGGGTTTCATGATTCAGGGCGGCGATCCGAAGGGCGACGGCACAGGCGGAGAGAGCGCCTGGGGAGGAACCTTTGCCGACGAAATTCAGCGGGACTCGGCCCTGTATCGGCGCGGTTACCGCCGGGGCATTGTGGCGATGGCGAATTCAGGTCCTAACACCAACGGCAGCCAGTTCTTCATCATGCATCAGGACTATCAACTGCCGCCCAATTATGTGATTTTCGCGAATGTCGTTCACGGGTTGGAAGTGGTGGATGGGCTGGCGAGCGCTGAAACGACGATGGGTGGCGACGGCGCGATGAGCAAGCCGGTCTCACGGCTGGCCATGCGAAAAGTCACCATTCGTCCTTAGCCGGTTTGGCAACGCTTGTAGTGAAGCACGCTCGTTAGCGCTTTCCAGTGCAAGCTGGAGGCTTGTGAGCCATGAGCCGGTGACAGGCGCGAGCGCCGCCACCGGCCAACGTTGCAGAGTTTCGCGACAGGAACTGGCGAATCGCTAGACCTTGATAATCTCCACCAACTCCTTCACTGCGGCAGCCGACTTCTTCAACGCGGCGTCTTCCTCGGTCGTCAACTTGATCTGGATGATCTCCTCGACGCCGTTCTTTCCCAGTTTCACGGGCACACCGACGTACAGACCGTGGATGCCGTACTCTCCTTCCAGATACGCGGCGCAGGGGAGGATTTTCTTTTTGTCTTTGAAGATCGCCTCCAGCATTTCGACACTGGCGGCCGAGGGAGCATAATAGGCGCTGCCTGTCTTGAGCAGGCCTACGATTTCAGCCCCGCCGCTGGCCGTGCGCTTCACCAAAGCGTCGATCTTTTCTTTGGGCAACAGCTCGGTGATGGGGATGCCGCACACCGTGGAGTAGCGCGGCAGCGGCACCATGGTGTCGCCGTGTCCTCCCAGCACGAACGCATGGATGTTCTCGACGGAAACCTTCAGTTCCATGGCGATGAAGGTGCGAAAGCGGGCAGAGTCCAAAACGCCCGCCATGCCGATGACCCGGTTCTTGGGGAAACCGGAAACCTTGAACGCCGTCTGAACCATCGCGTCTAGCGGATTGCTTACCACAATCAGGATGGCGTTTGGAGAATGCTTCGCGATCTGCTCGGTCACGCTCTTGACAATCTCGTAGTTCTTCAACAACAGATCGTCCCGGCTCATGCCGGGTTTGCGCGGAAGGCCCGCCGTGATAATCACTGCGTCCGAGTCTGCCGTGTCTTTGTAGTCGTTCGTACCTATCAGGCTGAAGTCATAGCCTTCGACCGGTCCCGACTGTAGCAAATCGAGTGCTTTGCCTTGCGGCACACCCTCAATGATATCGATCAATACAACGTCGGCCAGGTCTTGGTCCACGATCCGCTGGGCGGCGGTCGCGCCGACATTGCCTGAACCCACCACAGTTACCTTTTTACGTTTCATGATGGCTCCTTTCGTCTGGCGGCTCGGGCGGAAGCAGAATGGATGGCGACGCTCCTGCCAGCTTAGCGCCAGAACGTGCGGGAAGAGGAGCCCGAACCCTCGCTGGATCGGGACTCCCGGGAATTAGAAGAAAGCGGAAAGGGACCCTTTTTTGCAATCGGCAGATCGATTTGTCTGCTGGCTCAGGGCCAAGCAGGCGACGCGCCGGTCATTTCATGTTCGCGATAATCGCATCGGCGAACTGGCTGGTCTTGAGTTTCGTGGCTCCAGTCATAAGGCGCTCGAGATCGTAGGTAACCTTCTTCTGCTGAATCGTTGCTGCGAAGGCTTCTTCGATGCATTTGCCGGCCTCGATCCAGCCCATATGTTCGAACATCATCACGCCCGAAAGAATAACCGAACCAGGATTGATTGCATCCTGGTCGGCGTACTTCGGTGCTGTCCCGTGGGTTGCCTCGAAGACTCCATACTCGTCGCCAATGTTGGCGCCGGGAGCGATTCCGAGGCCGCCAACCTGCGCTGCACAGGCATCCGAGAGGTAGTCGCCATTCAAGTTCGGAGTGGCGACAACCTCGTACTCGTTCGCCCGGGTGAGCACCTGCTGGAACATGGAATCGGCGATGCGATCGTTGATCAGGATCTTGCCCGCGGGCGTTTTGCCCCCATGCTTCTTGCCGACTTCCTCTTCGCTAATCGTCTGGCTGCCGAACTCCTCGCGCGCCAACTGGTAACCCCAATCGCGAAACGCGCCTTCCGTGAACTTCATGATGTTCCCTTTGTGGACGAGCGTGACGACCTTCCGTCGATTCTCGATCGCGTGGCGGATGGCACTGCGCACCAGATTCTTGGTGCCGGTGATCGAGATGGGCTTGATGCCGATTCCCGAATCGGGCAATACCTTCTTGCCCATCTCTTTGCCCAGAAAATCGATCACCTTTCGGGCTTCGGCAGAGCCCTGCTGCCATTCGATGCCGGCATAGACGTCTTCCGTATTCTCTCGGAAGATCACGATGTTCATCCTCTCGGGGTTCCTGACCGGCGAGGGCACACCTGCGTAATACTTCACAGGCCGCACGCAAGCAAACAGGTTGAGAACCTGCCGGAGAGTGACGTTGAGGCTGCGGATTCCACCGCCCACCGGCGTTGTGAGCGGGCCTTTGATGGCGACTCGAAAGGCCTTGATGGCGGCGAGTGTGTCGTCGGGCAGCCATTCCCCGAACTTGTTGTATGCTTTTTCGCCAGCGAAAACTTCGTACCAATGAACGGTTCGCTTGCCGTCATAGGCCGTCTTGACGGCGGCGTCGAACACCCGCACCGAAGCTTTCCAAATGTCTCGTCCCGTGCCATCGCCTTCGATAAACGGGATGATCGGATTATCGGGAACGGCCAGTTTGCCGTTGACAAGCGTGATCTTGGCGCCCTCTTTGGGAACGCTGATTCCGTTGTAAGACATGTCTCTTCCTTCCCGCTGATTCCGGCGAGTGCCTCAGATAAGAATTAATTGCGGTGTTGTCCAGTTGAAATGCTGGAGGCAAGTGTCAATGGAATTTCCGTGAGGGGAACGGTATTCATGGCGTAACAACAACCGTTGGTTTCTACCACTGAGGTCAAGCCGCTGTCAAGGCACTCCGGTTTGTAGTGAAGCACGCTAGTGCTTCCAGTTTCCTTTCGGCTAGACTGGGCGGACGGCTATTCCCGAGTGTCAGGGCACGGCAGTCGCGGGCACTACCAGCTCCCGGCAAACCTATCCGTCACATTCTCGTCTTCGCGACTTCATGGCGCTCTCCAGAAGCGTTTCGCGTCCTTCTTTCACAACAGGCTTGAATTGCCCTCCCGGCGCGCCGCAGCGGCCGTCGAGCACTGGCCTCAACGAATACGCTCGATCTTTCGCGCGAGCAATAACATCGTGACTGCCAACAGGTAAGCGGCTGCAGTGCCTGCAAACGGAGGCCCGTAGCCGATCTTGTCCACCGCTCGGCCCACCAGAGGTTGTGTCAACGCGCTGAGCAACGTTCCGGCTGCCCCCGTCAGTCCGTAGAGCGTTGCCATGTGCTTGCGCGGCATGATTTCGGTCAGCACAGTTTGCATGTTAGATGCCCAGGAGAAATGCCCGAATAGCGCCAAGCTGGCGAGAGCTAGTGCGAGCGTGTGAGTGGGGGCGAGAAACGCGCCTGCTCCGGCGATGACACAGGACGCCGATAGCAGCAGCGGCGTCCGGCGGCTTCGGTGCAGACCCAGGCCACGGGCCATCAAAGCACTGCTGAACCAGGCGCCGGCCAGGGCTCCTATGTCCGCGCAAAAAAAAGGGATCCAAAGCAGCTTGCCCACAGTCTCCAGGTCGTAGTGTCGGACATCCTGGAAATACCCTGGCAGCCAGAACAGATAAAAGAACGTCACCGTGTCCGAAAACCCTCGTGCCAGCAGAAAAAACCAATACTTTGGTTTTGCCAAGACTTGGCGCACCGACAGCTCGTCGTTATCCTCGTTGCCCGTTTCGGTGCCGCGGCAAGGCGCCGGGTCGCGGGTTCCGTAGACCTGCCGGATGCGGCTGTGAATCCAGAGCCACGGCGGGACGAAGAGGAAGCCCATCGCTCCGGTGACCAGAAAAGCGGCCCGCCAGCCATAGCGCAATGTGATCCAGGCGGCCAGAGGTGGTGTGACCAGCATGCCCAGGCTGATCCCGCACATCAGCACACCCACCGGTTTGGCGCGATTCTCCTGCGGAAACCACTTGGAGATGCCGCGCATCGCCGTCGGGAAGAAGCCTCCCTCGCCAACACCCAGCAGAGCGCGAAAGACGCACAAGCTCGCCAGGCCTTGCGACGCCGCATGTGCCATACCGGCCAGGGACCAGAAGACGACGTTCAGAGTGAATGTCCGCCGGCTTCCCAAAAGATCGGCCAGCCTTCCGCCCAGGACATAGAAGACCATGTAGGCGACCAGGAAACAATTCACGGCCAGCCCGTACTGGGTGTTGGTGAGGTGAAGGTCTTCGCGAACTTGCGGCATTACAACGCCGAGCACCGAACGATCGACGTAACTCAACACCGAGCCTGCGAAGAAAAACAGCGCCAGCGCCCAGGCAAAACGCTTGTGTCGTTTTGACAATGACATCCGGATGTTCTCGAAACTGTCTGGTTGTTAGGCCGGTTTGGCAACCTTCAAACAGGGAAGGGAATTCAGGTCCGATCGCCGCACTGCGCGTCCACAATCGGGGTGAGCACGAAAAGTCCTCTGCCGCTAGTCTAGCTCTTCGGGGTTTCTCGATTTTGTGGCAGGAGGCTGCGGCCCCTGCGTGCGATCGCCTCCACATGGACCTTGGATTCCCCGAGCGCCATGTCGCGATCGGGCGGGTCGGCGATGTCGAAGTGCCCCCACGAGTCCTTGCCGCGAACCAGGAAAACCAGGTCGCGTTCCTTGGCGTCCTGGACAACGTCTGGTGATACGTAGCGCACGGCAAGTCCAATTCGGGGCACATCGGAGAGGTTTGGACCCGACCCGTGCACGATTGCGACGTGGTGAAGCGAGAACTCACCGGGCTGCAAAGCCAGGTCGACGGCTTGTGACTCGTCGACATCGACCGCGATCTCTTGCCCGCGCGATAGCATGTTGTCGGGGCCGTAGGTTTCGCGCTGCGGCAGTTGGGGCGTCTGATGCGTGCCGGGAACAACGCGCATGCAGCCATTGCTTGGCGTGCTT
>VFZK01000223.1 GCA_016871215.1 Acidimicrobiia bacterium
CGCGGCAAGCTTCAAGAACATTGGTATTCATCATTAACAGGGGAACGAAGAAGCTGGCAGGTCTGGCCTTGGTAACCTGAAGAGAACCTTTGATTCCCGCAATGTGAAATACGTACTCCATCTCGCGTGTTGTCTGCTTGCAAAACGCATAATCGGTGAGATCCCCGTATACATGTTCGGCTCGCGCATCAACCTCTAGATGGTCCAGCGAAGCTATAGTCACGTTGGAGCCGGCGTCGCATAACAGCCGTACGACCTGCCTGCCAATCAGGCCGGTTCCTCCTGTCACCAAGGCCGTTCGCCCGCGAAAAGACTCAAGCACGTTTGTCGGGATCAAGTTTGCCCCTCTACCTTTCGACGTGCTTATGCTCAGTCCACTACGAAATAGGAAACACGTGAAGCGTAGGGCCATCGTTGCAGGCGCACGTGATTTAGACCAAAAGTCTCCATTAGCGCGAGGGTTTCGCCTGGTGAGTCAGGGTCATTTAGTTCGTCGAAAGCCACGACGCTTCCCTTTGTGAGTCTTGAGCGAATAAGTTCCAGGCACTTCTTCGTGGGCTCGTAAAGATCGAAATCAAAGTACGCGAGGGCAATGATCGTTTCAGGAGCGCTTTGCAGGTAACTATCGAGCTCAATGGTGGCGTCTCCAGCACGTAATTCAAACTTGCGTATGTGGCCGAGAGGGTTTAGGTCCTCGTGCGCCTTGAGCACACCCTCCAGGAATTGCTGGTAGCCCTCGGAGACTGCCAGTTGTCCAGATACCATCATTTCCGAATGGCCGTCCTGTTTAGAGACGGATGGAAATCCCGTGAATGTATCGAAGCCGATGATCTTGCGGTGACGGTTGAAAGGATCGTAGATTCCTCGAAGCGCCGAGAAGAGCGCTAGGTTTTGACCCCATCGCGTACCGAACTCCATGACTACGCCATGTACGTCCACTATTTGGCGAAACAGGTAGTCCATCAGAAGGATTCGGGCCAAATTCTTGGACTCTAGAAACAGACCTAGATTGGCAAGTATCTGATCATCTGGAATCGGACTGGAGTGAAGTAATTTCACCAGTTCGGAGCGCGCGTCGGATTCTTGACGGCTCGCGTAGTTCTTGACGGCCATCTTGTCAGTGTCTAGATTCATGTTGTCGAGCGAACCGTAGCGGGGCGCCACACCAAGAAGCTATAGCCATCATGGTAGAGTGAACCAAACGTTCGCTTCACCGCTTCGATTTTGATGTCACCGGCTGACTCCAGGTTTCTCAATGCGGGCAAGAAGCCCCGTAAATACCCGCGTTTTTCTATATACCGAGCAGCAACATAATCGAAGAGGTCATTCTGTGAGTATTCTTCGTAGAGAGTCTCTACATGGACACATACTTCCGGCGCCTGTGCCACCAGATATTCTAGAAAGGGTTCAAACTGGGTGCCAAGCTGTTCGAGCGCACCGATGGTCAGCACCCCACTGCTACTGGGCAGCCGCTGACCGGCATCAGGCTTGAGCATGTCAAACATAGCGCTGTCTATGCGTATATCAAGCTGTTGTTTCAGAAGGGAGATGATTTTCAGGGATGACTCCGTCCAGTCAAGGCCGTGAAGTGCTTTGTCTGGGAACATGTTAGCGGCTTCGACCAAATTATGGGCTGTGCCGCACCCAAACTCGAAAATGTGCTCAACATTGGCGAACCATTTTTGAAACAGGAAACGTCGGAGCACGGTGACAAAACTCGTTTCAAAGTATGGGTTCGTTGGAAGGACATATTCTCCCCGGAACCGAATCACCTCGCCACGCTTGACGAACTTGGGTACTAACGCCCGTACATCGTACTCGCTTGCGATGAAGTCTTCTAGATTCTCGGTCCAGCCAGATTCCCAACGATGGTGTCGGTGGCGCCCGGCGCTTTCGAGAGGGGAATCGAGGGCCTTGAGCACACGAAGGAATACATCTTCGCGGTCCGTCCCGTGCAGCGGCCGATGTTTGAACACGTTTTGAGCTATGGCTTGATGACAGCCATCCGGCAACGTATCGCCAAGAAGCTGCTGAAAATCGGCAATACGGAGGTCTCGACTCATTTCAAGCTGCATTCAATTCCCTTAGTTCGCCCTCTTGACGTTCGGCGAAAACGAAGTACATCTGTGAAAGGGCATCAACTGTCGATCAAAACCGGTATCGGTTGCTTGCCGCCAAACGCAATGACCCAGGCCCAATAACGCACGCGACCCTCCAGAAGCTCGTACCCGCCCCGACCGTGCTCTGCGTGCCTTACCCGCACCGGCTTGAGGAATTCACCACTCCGAATCTGTTCAGCAAGCTGCGCTGGACTGGGGACGAACCCTAGTGGGTTTTCACGGGCCTCCTTCAGCGTCGTGTATACCTTCCGCCCGGTATTATCGGCAACCTGGATGCTGTCTGTAGGTACCGGCACAGGGTCTGTGCGACATTGGCCTATCTGGTCGAGCTCTTCTCCCGACAGTTCCAATTCGATTGCTTTAGCGTTCTCACGCAACCTCGATGGGTTGGTCGTATTGGGAATCGGAACCACGCTGTCCTGAGCAGCGATCCAACGCAGGGCCACCTGAGCCGACGAGCAAGCATGGCGCTCCGCGATTTCTTTCAGTGTTTCGCGGCCCCTTGCACTTCCAGCAAGCCTGCCCCTGTGCAAGGGACTGTAGGCAATGACTGTCATTCCGCGCTCACGGCAATAGGGGAGCATCTCCGATTCTACGGTACGGTCAAACAAGTTGTATTCGACCTGAACTGAAGCAAGGGCCCCGGCCGAGAAGCAGCGCTCCGCTTCGCGCAGCTCGTTCATCGAGAAGTTGCTGACACCGACTTGTCTTACTTTCCCGTCTCGGACAAGTGTGTCCATCGCCCCCATGGTCTCGTTCATTGGAACAATAGGATTCGGCCAATGGACCTGGTAGAGATCGATCCAGTCGGATTTCAGGCGGGCCAGGCTTGAGTCTGCAGCCTGAATTAATCGCGCATAGCTTGTCGCTTCGGGAGGCACCTTCGTCGCGACGACGAATTCTTTGCGTCTGCCCTTTATCCCGGCGGTCACAATTTCTTCCGATTGGCCGGAAAGATAATTGGGCGCAGTATCCAGGAAATTGATTCCAAGCGTACCTGCCAGCCGCACTAGATCGACCTGGGCTTCCGCGGAAATCGTTCGACTGGAGTCCGCGACATTCATACCTAGGCCAATTGAGGATATCCTTACTGCCATCTGACCAAGCGGTTTGGTTATCACCTTTCTACCGCCCTCGCGCTTCGTATTTACCAAATACATACGCCGGCACGGGTCGGTCCGTCCCCCAGGCCAGGACCCACGCCCAGTACAATAGGTTATTTCCAATCATTTCATATTCGTAGGGCTCATCAGCATCGGAAATAACGGCAAGCGGGAGGGGTTTTTGGATGCCCCAACGTCGGATATTGTCCGCGAGGCCCCTTGGGTCCGGAACAAGATCTAGCTTGTTTTCTTCCGCTTCCTTCCGAGACAAATAACCAGGTTTGCCACGCAGGTTACCGATACGGATACGGTATGGCTCTACCTGCTTGATTTCTCGAAATGACGCCTCGTCTATTTTATTGAGTTCTTCAGTCGTCAACCTGATATCTAGCGCGCCAGCATTCTGTCTCACATGGTCCACATTTGCAGCCTTGGGTACCGTAATCACAGTAGGTTTGGATACGACCCAGGCCAGAATGATCTGGTGGACTGTAACTTCGTGTGCCTGAGCGATCTCGCGGATTTTCTCAAATTCCGGCGAATCGATTTGTAGGCTTCCTTGACTGAACGGACTGTACGCAATTGTTGTAATATCAGTTCGCTCAGCGAAAGGGATCCATTCAAGCTCTATCGAGCGCTCCTTAGGATTGTATTCCAACTGATTTGAGACGATGATGCAATTGGAGGCGTACTGCGTATGCTCAAACTCAGCCGTAGTGAAATTGCTCAGCCCAATGTGCCGGATCTTGCCTTCGGCGCGTAGTTTGACTAGCGATTCAACGGTCTCGTCAGTAGGGAATCTGCAAGGGCTGCCGGGCCAGTGCATTTGATAGAGGTCGACCCATTCCGTGTTCAAGCGACGAAGACTTCCTTCCAACGCTTGCCGTATACCCGTCGCGGACGCGTGTTCAGGCCGGAATTTCGTAGCCAGGAATACTTGATCCCGAATGCCCGCAACAGCCTCGCCAATGATTCGCTCGGATTGCCCCCCACCGTAGAGTTCCGCAGTGTCGATGAAGGTCAATCCCAGATCCACGCCTGCGCGGATGCCATATACGCGGTTCAGATTTGATTCACGTGAAGATGAGCCACTTCCGCCGGTCGCTGTCACCCCAATACCAATGGCTGATATGCGTTGATCTGTCTTGCCAAGTTTCTTGAGGAGCACCTATGTTTGTCCCGCTAAATGCTGATCGTCACATTAAGTCCGTCGGTGCTAATGTTCGTCGCACGGCTAGACCGCCCCGCTTCGCCGATTTCCTGAAGTAACAGGTTTTTCATGCGGTTGCGCAGGCCGTTGAGTTGATGAGCCTGCCTCAGCCACTGGTCGTACTCATCTGGCCTGGCCGCCATGCGATCCTTGCAATGCCAGATATGAAGATTCAGTTGCGCCAGAGCTATGACAATTCTAAGTAGCCGCGGCGACAACTGGAGGGATCTTGCTCTTATCAAGCCCTCGAGATCGTGTTCCAGGTCCTTCATCTCGGCAGCGTAGGCCGGGCGGTCGCCCTCGAGCAGAACCTCTTTGATCTGGTCGACTGTGAGCCTATCTATCAAGTCCGCGAATGTAGGCTTGAATCTCCGGGACTTTTCTACAGGGGTTGAACGTTTGGTTCGATCAGGCACGTAACGTGCTCCGCTTACGGCTGGCCAGTGATCTGTTGGCAAGATACCACTCAGTGGTGAGCTTCACGCCTTCATTGAGTGACGTAGCTGCTCTGAACCCGAGAAGCTTCTCAGCTCGAGCCGTTGACAGGATTCGCACCGGATCGCCAGTTGGCTTTGAAGGATCCCACGCGATTCGGGGCGGTCGCGACATCGAGGCCGCTATAGTTTCGGCCAACTGCTTGATCGTCACTCCAACACCGCTGCCGAGATTGATTGGCACACAGGGCGGGGCTTTCTCTAGGGCAAGGAGCAGCCCCGCGGCCAGGTCCTGAGAGAAGATGAAGTCGCGCACAGCCGAACCATCGCCCCAGACGTGCAGCGGATCGTCGCCGTCGATTGCGCGCCTGATAAGTGCCGGAATCACCTGCGCCGTGGCCGGCTCGAAGTCGTCGAACGGGCCATATACGTTTGAAGGGCGGACGATCCGGACGGCGTCCCAGCCGTATTCCTGCAGATATGTTTCAGCCTGGATTTCCCCCACGCGTTTTGCGATTCCCGCATAACGGTCGTTCTGCTTTGGCAGTCCATTCCAGACGCTGTCTTCTTCATGAAAGTTGGCCTGAGGATACGCGCAGATGGAGCTTACAAATAGGTAACGCGCCACGCCGGATCGGAAGGCCGCATCCATTAGGTTCATCTGGAACCGCAGCATAGGCACAAAGTAGCTGGCCGCCTTGCTAGTGCCGATACCAGTGGACCCCTTTATCCCGACAAGGTTCAATACCCATTCTCGGCCGGCAGTTACACGAAGACATTCGTTCGGGTCGGTAAGGTCTGCCCGAATGAACTCAACATCCTCAGGCAGGACTTCTCTTGCGTAGTGAGACGAGTCCAACGACACGACTGTTACAGTCGCACCTCGCTCGACGAGCGCTCGCACAACGGGAATTCCAATGGTTCCGGTTCCACCCGCGACCAGTATGTTGCGGCCCGCGGGAGACGGGACGCTCATGATCTGCAGCCTGGGCATGAGTACGCAGTCTTCATCATTTGCCAGTCACCATCGAGTGATCTGCTTCGCAACCAACTCAGAGCTCAGGCCATCCTGCGCATGCAGCCATTCGCGGGTGCCATACGAAAACGCGAACTTGTCCGGCAGGGCGAAACGCTTGATGTTGGTTGCGCGTCCGTAATCTGCCGCTGCTTCGCTCACGATACTTCCAAGACCACCGATAACCGAATGCTCCTCGAGCGTTGCGATGTAACGCGATCGGCTCAACTCCACCATCAAAGCCTGAGCATCGACTGGCTTCAATCGATAAACATCAACAACGCTCGCATGCACCCCGCTTACCCTTAGTTTCTCGGCAGTTTCAAGTGCCATATGGACCATGATCCCGGTTGCCGCAATCGCCACATCCTCACCACTCGTCAACACACTGAATCCACGCGAAAAGTCATGTCCGTCCGGGTAGATTGCACCTAACACACCCTTTTCGATCCGAACATAGGTAGGTCCTGCCCGCCGGGAACAGCCTTCTTTGACAAATGCGATCGTACTTGCCGCGTCCGAAGGGTTGAGAATCGCCATATTTGGCAAGGTCCGCATAAGAGCAACGTCTTGCACTGCGTGGTGTGTCGGTCCATCGCCGCTATACATGTATCCGGCCCCCGAGGCCACAATCACCGCCGGCAAGCCCATTGCGCAAAGGTCGTCCCTGATCTGTTCGTAAGCCCGCATTGTCATGAACGTTGCAATGCCGTAGAGCACCGGTAGTTTGCCCGCAAGCGCCATACCAGCCGCGACTGAGACCATGTTCTGCTCGGCTATACCAGCGTTGAAGTACTGATTTGGCAGATTTTTTCTGAGCCACTCAAGAGCGAATGCGCCTTGATCGTCTGTAAGTAAGACGACGTCACGATCCGCGGCAGCGATTGCATTCAATTCGACGAAGAACGCGTCGCGCATGTCCGTAGCACACGGCGGCAGCGGCATCCGAACACCTAGCGAGTCAAATCCCATATGCCAACGTCCTTTTCGGCGGTTTCTAACTGGGTTCCCTTCGGTACGTTGTGATGCCAGTTCGGCGTGCCTTCCATGAACGAGATGCCCTTACCTTTGATCGTGCTTGCTATTAGGGCGATCGGGCGCTGCCGGGTCGGATCCTCTACAGAGCTCCATGCATCGGAAATTGCCTCGAATGAATGTCCATCGAACTCCCGCACTTCCCATCCGAAGGCTTTCCATTTGCTCGCGAATGGTTCAAGTTCGTTTACAGCCTCGGTGCTGTCAAGAGTTATGAAACCGTTACGGTCAATGATGGCGACAAGATTCCGCAACCGATGATGCGCTGCGAAATTCGCCGCCTCCCACACAGATCCTTCATAGCACTCTCCATCGCCAAGCATCGCCACCGTCAGAGAGTCGCGGCCGTCCAGTTTGCCCGCCAGTGCCAGACCGGCACCTATGCCCAATCCGTGCCCTAGAGATCCGGTGCTGACATCGATCCCTGGCAGGTGGTGATCGACATGACCGCCTAACCGGCTACCAGATTTACCGTAGGTGTCTAACAACTCAACATCAAAGAACCCGGCCGAGGCGAGAACCGAATAGAGTGCCTCAACCGCGTGTCCTTTGCTCATGATGAATCGATCACGCTCATCCCAGAGGGGGGAGCGCGTATCAAAGCGCAGTAGCGGCGAATGGTATAGGGCGACTAAGAGGTCGGTCGCCGACAGTGAACCGCCGATATGCCCCCTATTGGCGCCAGCAATCATTCGAACCACGGACTGGCGCACCCAGCGTGACTTTGCCTGCAGATCAGCCGAACCGGCTGTCCGCTCAGAACGGTCCCTTAAACCTGTGTTCATACGTGTACGTCTCCTCACCAGACAGATCCATCGGCGCAAGCTTCAACTTGCGCTCGATTTCTCGAACGATTGTTTCGGCAGTGGGGTAGAAAACTTTTTCAAGGGGCCGAGTGGTTGGACATGGTGTATGGGCGAATCCTAGCCTCGTGACCGGAGATCGAAGAACACTGAAGCACTTCTCCGAGACCCTTGCTGCAACTTCCGCGCTGAAACCGGATTCCAGCCAGTCATAGTCGGCCACTACGCAATTTCTGGTCTTTCTGACTGATGAAACGATTAGCGGTTCATCAAGCGGACACAACGTCCGCGGATCAAGCACTTCCACGCCTATCCCCCTCTTTGCGAGGATTTCTGCCGCCTTCAGCGCCTCGACGTTCATCCACGATGTGGCGACGACGGTCACATCTGACCCCTCGCGCAGCACGACCCCCTCTCCAATCGGAATGGTGTAAGGCTCCTCTGGTGTTGGACCTTCGGCCCAATAGAGCCAGCGATGTTCGAAGAAGATCACCGGGTTATCGTCGCGAATTGCCGCGATGAGAAGGCCCTTGGCATCGTACGGCCGGGTCGGCGCGATCACCTTCAGTCCGGGTATGTGAGTGAAGTATGAGAACAGGCTCTTGCTGTGCTGGTATCCCTGCCCCCAACCCCTTCCGATAATCGCCCGTATGACCATCGGAATCTTGAGCTTGCCCCCGGCGCCGTAATTGAAGCTAGAGATCATGTTGACGATCTGGTTCATCGCCAAGAGCATGAAATCCGACCGGATATGCACGTGTATCGGGCGCAAGCCTGCAACCGCAGCTCCGAGGCCGAATCCGGTCATTGCATCTTCGGCCAACGGCGTTTCCAGGCACCGATCGGGCCCGAACCGCTCCAGGAGTCGTGCGGTAGATCCGAATATTCGCTTATGGTCAGGTACGCCTATTCCGTAGACGAAGACATTGGAGTCCCGTTCCATCTCCTGGTACATAGCTTCATTAAGCGCATCACTGTAGCTAATCGGCCTCATGGAAGACCCCGGTGTAAAGTTGTGTGACATCAGGAAGGCTGGCATTGGCCGCCGAGGCGACGCTGTGGTCGATCTGCCGGTCAACCTCCAGTTCCAGTTCCCTGATCTCCCGCTCAGAGACGCCATTGTCGAGCAAGCGGGCTCGCTGAGTAGCGACACAATCCCTGACCAGCCACTGCTCATACTCCTTCCGGGTACGGTAACCAGC
>VFZK01000224.1 GCA_016871215.1 Acidimicrobiia bacterium
AACCAAGGCTGTTTGGCTTTCCCAAAGGCTTCCATTTCGGTCCATTCATCGGCTCCGCAAATCACCGCACAGATGGCGATGGCCAGAATATCGGACAGCAGATGGCGCTTGGTAGGATCGACGCGGGGATCCTTAACTTGCTTCAGCTGGTCGAGCAACCCTCCCATGAGATTGCCAGAACTGCTGGCGGTGGGCTTGAGTGGGGACATGAACAAGGGCTCCGGAGATCGCATTGGAGCTATTTCCCCTTGTCGTCATAGCATATGGATGCAGATTTGTCCAGCCCTCTTTAGATGCGTTCGCCCTGCTGCCGCAGCGAGTCTTGCTTGATTTCTGCGTCTAACTGGAATAGCTTGCTTATCAGGTTAGCTTCTTGAGAGGAGGCGGTATGAAGCGAAGAACTTTCGTCGGCAGCATCTTTGCAGGGCTGGCTTCGGCTTCCAGCAGTTTTGCAGCCAGGCTGCAGAGCTCGAAGCTGAAGGCAGGCGACATCCCTACGCGCGTCTTCGGAAAGACTGGCGAGGCTCTCACCATCATCGGCCAAGCCGGAGGCCGTTTTCCGCTGATTTCAAGGGAAGAGGCCAAAGCCATTGTCCGAAGGGCCTACGATCTCGGCATCAACTATTTCGACAACGCCCATTCTTATTGGGATGGGCAGTCGGAGGAAGTTTATGGCGACGTCTTGCCTGCCTTTCGTAAGCAGGTGTTTATCACCACAAAGTCAGTCAAGCGAACCCGCAAAGAGGCAGAGGAGCAGCTGCATCTCTCTTTGAAGCGGCTCAAGACCGATTACGTCGATCTTTGGCAGATTCACGCTGTCAATGAGCTCGAAGAAGTCCAGAAAGTCTTCAGCCCCGGGGGGGGGGCCATCGAAGCGTTCGAGGCAGCGAAGAAAGCCGGCAAATGCCGCTTCATTGGCTTCACCGGCCATCGCGACCCGGAAGTTCACCTGGCATTTCTGAAGGCCTATGACAAGTACGACACCATTCTGATGCCACTGCACATCGCCGACCCTGGCTACCTTAGCTTCGAGAACAAAGTTCTGCCATGGGCGCAGGAGCGGGGACTGGGCATTCAAGGCATGAAGAACTTCGGCAATGCAAAACTGATGCAGAACTTCAGCGCAAAGGAATGCCTCTCGTATGTGCTGAGCCTGCCGATCCACTGCACGGCGATTGGCTGCACAACCGTCGGCCAGCTTGAGGATGACATTCGCATCGCACAGCAGTTCAAGCCCTACAACGCACAGCAAATGGTTGCCCTTCGAGAACGCGCCAAGGGCCTTGCCGGTCCGCGGCTCGAAGACTGGAAACGCCAGCCGGAAACCAAGGTAGCACTCGGACGCGCTAGCTACGCTGGCGGGTAAAGCTTCGACGGGTTGGAAGCTCGTGCAGTGAAGCGCGTGAGTGGTTCACTTGAAGTTTGTACATTTCCCGCGAGGAGATGCGAGTGACACTCACCTGCTTGTAGTGCCGCACGCCAGTGTGGCAAGTGAAGTTTGGACCTTTTTCAAAGTGTGAGGTTGACGAGGAGATGCATCGCTATTGCTCTTTGCTCGTGGAACAGGCCAACCTCAGCTTCGTCGTCAATGATTAGCGTTGAAGCAACGAGGCGGCAGATTGCGAACGTGGGAGCGGACCTCTGGGCCGCGACCGTTGCTGAATCGGGATTGCGGTCGCCGTCCGTAGGCTGGCTCCCACATTCAAACGTCCAATCTCCAGGTGCCGCACGCCAGTGCGGCCAAATGAAGCACTCACGTGCTTCACTACGAACGGAAGCTATCCATACGATCGGAGTACTGCACGCCAGTGGGGCACGTGGAGTTTCTACACTTCGAGTTCCGCATCGGCAAGATAGCTATTCCCGCTGGCACGCGCTTCCGGCTAGTGCAGGTGTCGCTCCCGCAGTCGCTAACCCGGCGGATCGTGAAGCGGGACGGGAGCCCAGCGATGGTTGGGGCCATCGCTCAAGTACCGGCACTCAAGACCGGAGTCTCGCTGTGGCGGGCATGACGATAGGGTACGCAATCCGCTCTAGACTGAGCCCATGTTGGCCGCACTGGCGTGCGGCATTACCAGCCGTTGGTAGTGAAGCACGCCAGTGCTTCCAAACCCGGCTGCAGAAATCGCCGAAGTCGCCTCGCTGCCTAGAGTTTTGTGGCCTTCTATGCTACGCTCCACGCGCCGTAGAAATTGGAGCGCTGGCCTGTCTGCTGCTGCGCTTACCTGGCTACTCCTGGTTCACACCCTCATTGCCGCTGGCTTAATGGGTCTCTTCGGCATCGTTCGCAGCTGTCCAAACGAGGCTAACCTTGCCTGATATCGCAGAGTTTTTGCTCTACATGATCGTGTTTTTGTTCTCGTTGAGCTTGCACGAAGCCGCTCATGCCTGGACTGCCGAGAGGTTTGGAGACTCCACGGGCCGGTACTTGGGAAGGGTCACTCTCAATCCCCTCCCTCACATCGATCCGCTGGGAACGCTGGTTTTTCCGGCGATCGGTTTTTTCACCGGAGGCGTCATGTTCGGGTGGGCCAAACCGGTCCCCTGGAATCCCCGCAATGTGAAAGATCGGCGCACGGCGGACATTTGGATTTCTGCTGCCGGCCCTATCAGCAATGTGCTGGCTCTGATCGGTTTCCTCGTCCTGCACAAGCTGTTCGCGTTGTACGCAGCCTCTGGGCTCGACGTGCTTGGCGACACAGCAGTGCCCTTATTCCGGATGTGCCTGATCGGTATCCGGTTGAACGTGATTCTAGCCGTATTTAACCTGCTGCCGATTCCACCACTCGACGGGAGTTGGATTTTGCCGCATTTCTTGCCGCGCGCTCTGGCGCAAGCTTATGAGCAGATTCGCCCCTACGGATTTCTCATTCTGCTCGTGTGCTTGTCGCTGGGCGTGTTCCGGGCGGTCTTGCTGCCAGTTTTGCAGGTTGTGGAATCTGTGATGGACCTGTGAGGCGGGCAAGTAGAAGCGAGTTGCCGTAGGTCGGAACCTTGCGCGGACGATCTTCGCGGCCAGTGTGGGCTGTATTTGCGTGATTTACCACCGCAGGGACGCTCCCCTGCAACCAGGCTGGAAGGATTCATCGACGAATGGCTAAAGAACGCGTCTTGAGTGGCATGCGGCCCACGGGCAAACTACATCTCGGCCATGTGGTCGGTGCGCTGAACAACTGGGTGAATCTGCAAAACGAATACCAGTGCTTCCACTTCATTGCTGACTGGCACGCGCTGACATCGGATTACGCCGACACGAGCCGCATTCGGGAGAATCGACGCGAGATGATGGTAGACTGGCTGGCAGCGGGACTCGATCCCAAGAAGTCGGTCATGTTCGTGCAATCGGCGGTGCCTGAGCATGCCGAGCTGCATCTGCTGCTCTCGATGATCACGCCCCTGGGCTGGCTGGAGCGCGTCCCGACCTACAAGGAGCAACGCGAAAACATTACCGACAAGGACCTGGGTAACTACGGTTTCCTTGGATACCCCGTCCTCCAGGCAGCGGATATTCTCATGTACAAAGGCGACTACGTGCCCGTCGGAGAGGACCAGGTGCCACACGTGGAGCTAACGCGGGAAATCTGCCGCCGCTTCAACTCCTACTACGGGCAGGTGTTTCCCGAGCCTCAGGCTTTGTTGACGCCCGTACCAAGGCTTCCTGGACTCGATGGGCGCAAGATGAGCAAGAGCTATGGGAACGATATCTCGTTGTCCGATACCCCGGAAGAGATTTCCAAGAAAATCAAGACGATGATGACCGACCCGGCGCGCAAGCGCCGCAATGACCCTGGCAATCCGGAGGTCTGTCCCGTCTTCGAGTATCACAAAGTCTACTCTTCCGCCGAAACGATCCAAACCGTCGATCGTGAGTGCCGCGTTGCGGGCATTGGCTGCATCGATTGCAAGAAGTGGATGGGCGAACGACTCATCGAGAATCTGTCGCCTTTGCTGCAGCGCCGCCAGGAATACGCGCGGCGGACTGTCGAGATTGAAGACATCATTGCGGATGGCAACCGCAGAGCCACTGCCGTTGCCCGCCAAACCATGGGTGAAGTCCGCGAAGCCGTGAAACTCTCATGACATCCGAAGATTACCGGGTGCACCTGCCAGCCTACGATGGCCCGCTCGACCTCCTTCTGGATCTGATCCGGAAACAGGAAATCGACATATACGACATCCCCATCGCGAAGATCACCGAACAGTACTTGGCGTATATCCGCCTGCTGGAAGAACTGGACATCGGGGTCGCCGGCGAATTCCTGTTGATGGCTGCAACCTTGATTCATATCAAGTCCAGGATGCTGCTGCCAAAAGACCCGCTCGCTCTGGAAGGCGAAGAGGCCGATCCTCGTGCCGAGCTGGTGGCTCGCCTGCTGGAACACGAGAAGTTCAAAAGCGCCGCCCAGATGCTTCACCAGAAGGAGCTTGTTGAGAATTCGACCTGGACGCGGCCCGGCCTTAGCGACTGGCAAGAGCCGGGTAGCGAAGAAGAGATTCAGGTTACGCTGTTCGATCTGGTGGCCACCTTTCAGAAAATTCTCGACCGGGCGAAGGCGAGAGCGCAGGTAGAAATCGAGCGCGACGAAATGACAGTCGGCCAAGTCATCGAACAGCTGCGGGCTTTCTTCGAACGAACTCGCGGCACAGTGAACCTGACCGAGGTGTTCGAATCGTATCGCAGCCGGAAGTCCGTGATCGTTGCGTTTCTGGCTATCCTGGAAATGGTTCACCTGCGAGCGATCAAACTGCTGCAGAAGAATACCTTCGGAGAGATCCTGGCAAGACGGCAGGAGGACTTCGAGGCCGCCATGCACCAGATCGACCGTTCGATAGGAACCGCGGCAGCGCCGGCAAACGCCTGAGCGAAGACAGAGGGCAGTTGGCTCGAACCCGCGATCGCAACGGTCTTGCACATGCTATTCGAAGCGAAACGCCGGTTGGTCAATCCCGCGAAAGTGGGAGTGCAGACTGCATTCTGACTCGCGCCGCGCGTGGCCGAAAGGATCCAGCTTTCCTGGCGACCGCTGGACCCATGGCTCGCGCCGGCCCGCTGGGCTTAGGACACACTCTGAGTGGAGCAGGAGCTTGCTTGCAAAATGGCGACCCAAACCAAACTTCAACTTGCCGATCCGGGAGCGGAAGCATCGTCCGTTGCCATGACCGCTGCTGAACTCAAACCCATTTTGGAAGCCATGATCTACGTCGCTGATGAACCGGTTTCGGAAGCGACCCTTGTCACGTTGCTGGGCAAGCAGCATCAAGAGGCTGTTCGGGAGGCGCTTCGGCTGCTTCTCGAACAATCTCAATCGCCCGAACGCGGACTGGAGATCAAAGAGGTGGCCGGCGGATACAAGATGGCAACCAAAGCGGAACATCACGAGTGGGTGCGAAAATACGTCAAGCATCACACCCCGGCGACAAAGCTCTCGTTGGCCTCGCTGGAAACCCTCGCCGTCATTGCCTACCGGCAGCCGATCACGGTGCCTGAGATCCAGGAGGTCCGAGGCGTGAATGCGGTGAGCGTGTTGAAGACTCTGCTGGACAAGAAGCTGATCACCACCGCCGGCCGCAAGAACGTGGTGGGCCGCCCGATTCTGTACCGCACGACGAAGGAGTTTCTGGTCCATTTTGGGTTGAAGAACCTGGACGAACTGCCCAGTCTCGAGGAGTTCGAAGATCTGGCACGAGCCGCTTCGGAGACGGTCGCCGAACTGCCTGCCACGGAAACCATCGCAAGCGGGATTCCGGGCGCAGCCATGCCCAGTCAGGAAGAGTCTGCCGGCGAAGCGGCTACGCTCAGCGCAGCCGAAACAGACACAGCGTTGGATGCTCCCGAGGCAACTCTCCAGGAAGCAGTGGTCTCTGAATCGCCCGTTGACGCCTTGCCGGCGGGTGACCACGCTGTTGTCGTGCCAATGGAGAACGAACAGGGTCTGGAACCCCGCTCTGCCGCGGCTCTTGGGCCGGTTGAAAGTAGCGAAACATCGGAAGGAACCTGTTCGTGATCGAGCGGCTGCAGAAGCTCATTGCCCAGGCTGGCCTATGTTCGCGGCGAAAGGCTGAGGAACTGATTGCCGCTGGGCGAGTCACGGTGAATGGCACCGCCGTCACCGAGCTCGGAAGCAAGGCTGACAGCGAGCGCGATCACATCAAGGTCGACGGCAAGCGCCTGCACCTCACGGACGAAAAAGTCTATCTGCTGTTGAACAAACCCAAGGGATACCTCTGTACGCTCTCGGATCCGCAGGGCCGGCCTACCGTGACTGACCTGCTGCACGGTGTCTCTCATCGTGTGTTCCCCGTGGGGCGGCTCGACTATTCGAGTGAAGGGCTGCTGCTTCTGACCAACGATGGCGAGTTCGCCAACGCTGTCGCCTCAGCAGGAGAGCATTGTCCTAAGACCTATCTTGCCAAGGTCAGAGGGGTGCCCTCACCCGACACCCTGAAGCGGCTGGCAGGCGGTATTTCGATCGATGGACAGCGCCTGGCGCCGTGCAAGATCGCAATCATCAAGGACGCGGACAATCCTTGGTTGAGCATTACGTTAATCGAAGGCAAGAACAACCAGATCCGCAAAACGTTTGACCGCATCGGGCATTCGGTGGCCAAGCTAAAGCGAGTTCAGATCGGTTTCTTGCGTGATCCGCACCTGAAATCAGGAGCCTTTCGCAAGCTCACGCTGGAAGAAGTGAGGCGTTTCAAAGCACTCCGGCCCGCAAAACCAAGGAAGGATGGCTTGCGAAATCTAGCCAGCGATTTCGGATCGCCGAATCGAAAAATGGATCTGTCGAATCGCTCCCCACTGGAGCTGCAAAGCAGCTGACCCCAGACAGCGCTCTTTCGTATCAAAGTCAACTCGTTCCAGATGGTTTCTGAGAGCTTTGCCGTCCCTGCATCCAATGCCTGATTCTTCTGATATCGGCTGGCTTTTACATGACGTGAAAACGATCGCGGTCGTGGGTCTTTCGGCAGATCCGTCAAGACCCAGCCACCAGGTCGCGGCGTATCTGCAGAGTGAAGGGTTTCGCATCGTGCCGGTGAATCCCAATCTTCGCTCGGTGCTTGGTGTCGAAGCGTTTCCATCCCTCCTTGAGATTCCAGAGCCGATCCAGATCGACCTGGTCAATGTTTTCAGGCGCCCTGAAGCAGTGCTACCGGTTGCGGAAGAAGCCATCAAGATCGGTGCACGTGGCATTTGGATGCAGGAAGGCGTGATTCATCCCGTGGCCGCGCAGTTGGCGAGGAAAGCAGGACTCTGGGTGGTCATGGACCGCTGTCTCATGGTCGAGCATCATCAATATGTTTCACGGTCGCTCTGAAGCGTGGGTTCTGTTGTCCTGAACTTCCCAATTGGGCAGAGGTGATGCCGCCAAACCCTTTTGGGTCCGATCGTTCGTAGATTTTTTTACTTGTCTTTACAGAAAACGATGCAACTTTTGCCGCGGCAATTCGTCTATAGAGATATAAACAGTTGAAGCACCCCAACGCGGGTCTTTAGCGAAAGAGGATTTATGTTTGCCGCTCAAAAGCTCATGCAGCCAGAAGTTCGCGAGAAAATGACCATTTCCATACTGGACATGCTGTCGCACCTGCCTGAAGCCGAAAAAAACATGTTCATTTGGAAGCACTATTGTGGCTGGCCCGTCGAGAAGATCGCTAGTGCCTTGAAATGCAGCGTGGCGGAAGTCGATCGCACCCTCCGCTCGACCAACGCTCTGCTCTCCAGTCAGGTTGGCTCTGTGTTGGCCTGATCCTCACGGCTTCCCCTGCCTCCCGCGTGTCGCAGACGCGTTCTTACATTCGGTTCATGAAAGATGCCATTACGGCCATGGTGGCTTGCGTGTCCTTGGTCGTCGCACCTCTTCAGACGGCAGTCATTGGAGTGATCCGACCTTCATCATTCTGACGCCGGACTGGCGCGATCCGGCGGACACCCAATTTATGGAGCTCTGTCCCATAGCCGTACCTGGAGGTTATGTGGCCACCGTCACGGTCTATCACAACCTGACTCAAGCCATCGACCTGCAATGGGCCGCATCGCGAGACGGGATCGAATGGTGGAGGCCAGACCGGCGGCCAGCGTTGCCAAATCCCCCACTGGGAGATTATGGCGGTGGAATGATCTGACCAGCCAGCAGCCCTGTCATCGAGCGTGGCCAGCTTCACGTTTACTACCGTGGGTTGGAAGGTAATCATGGAGAGATTTTCAACACAAAAGCGTCGGGACCGCGCAAATTGCGAACTCGGGGTGAGATCATCAGCCGGCAGTCTTCCGCCTTGCCCGATCACGGCGCGGCCTGCCGGGCCAGCTGGACCGCAGATCGACTCTGGGCATTAGTGTCAGCTGGAGGAGGACCTCTCGAAGGTACAGCGACCACTGCACCGCTTTCACTCGGCAACAAGCGACTATTGGTCAACGTGGTCACTCGGAAGCGTGGCGACCTGCGAGTCGAATTACTTGACCGCGCTGGAGGAGTCTTACCGGGCTTCTCTCGTGAAGATTGCACTCCACTCGTGGGCGACCATCATGCCATTCAGGTGGCTTGGAAGGGTGGACAGCGCGTCCCAGCGGGCTCCGACCGAGTCCGCTTTATCCTTCGACGCGCCTTTCTCTATGGATTTGAGGGAAGGGAATAAATATCCAACCAGAGAATCCCGAGTTCAATCTAAGCCAGCGCACTTTACATTCGCAAAACGCGCGAACGTCTCCATGAAGAACCTTGGGATGTTTCCGGCAAACGGTAAGGAGACCTAAATAAATAACGGCTCTTCGTGGAATCGTGTGGGTCAAAGTGCCCCCTCAAGACCCCCGAAAGGGCCGTCAGATCAGGGGGAGAAACCGATTGTAATTGAGAAAAAACTTGGCATGATGCGCGGATGCCAAAACGACG
>VFZK01000225.1 GCA_016871215.1 Acidimicrobiia bacterium
CCCTTTCAGTGGGACCGCGTAGAAGTGTGCGGACGCTCGCCCCGAATCTGTCTCTAAGTCTCCGAAAAGCTTCATCCAATGCCCGTTTTCACGACTCAGCGCCGACCAAAAGTATCTGCCCAGTCTTGGTGCATACAATTTTATGCACCAAGCACCAAACCAAAAGGCTGATTCGGTGCATAATTTGGGTGGTAGACGAGTGGATCGAACTCGATTTCCGGAAGGTAGCAGCCGACAAACGCTACAGCCACAAACACCAGGACGTAGCCTTTAAGGAAGAACGTCAACAGGCACGTCCAGGTGTCCTGCCCATTCCTACCGAGCGCTGGCAGCCAGGGGAGATTCCACACAGCTTGAAAAAGCTTGCGAATCTCTGCGAGTCCGTACAGACCTAAGCCGATCACGATCGCCGCTAACCCGAACCTGTAAATCCCACCAACCATCCCCAGCATGAACGCGGTCATGGCGAAAACGATTAAGCCCAGAGCAGTGCCGAAGGCGTATTCCTCCAGGACCGAATGGAAAAGATAACCTGCCGTGCGCAAAAGCTTCCGGCCCACACCATAGGCCGCGAGAACAAAGGCAAGCGCTAGACCGACGTCCAGCAGTTCTCTTTGTGGCAGCAGCACAATCGCATTGACCAGGAAGATCCCCACGTACCGGGAGAGGTGAAAGAGCGTGAAATCGGCAATCTCTGTAAGATCGGTGGATAGGGGCCAAGCCTTGGGGAAGTAGTGACGAAAAACGAGGGCGAGATATCCGAGGAAAACCACAAACTGGATGGTTTTCATCCGCCCGCTGGCCTTGGCCGGACTCTGCATGGCTCTTTTTCTGAGAAGGAGTAGGAATGCTGTAAAACGCAAAATACCACACAAGCATACTGAACGTAAATAGACCAGATGCGGCGATACGGCGTGACACGACGCATGGCCCGGCGGTCATCAATGCGGCTCGGGGATCTGGCTAGATTGGCCTAGTGCGGTCCCTAGGGAAGAAGAAAGCCCATCGCAAAGACCAGATCCTCTCCGCAAACACGGTCCGGAAGATCACAACGATGCTGAGCACCCTGTTCACAGCCGCGATGAAGCGGAAGCTCAATCGGGTGAATCAGCCGAAGGCCCTTGAGCTACCCAAAGTCGTCAGAGCAAAAACCGAACCTTCAAACATAGAGAGTGTCCGCGCGATCCTCGAGCAAGCTCCCATTGATGTTCGCGTCCTGTTCCAGCCCGGGGCGCTGACAGGGTTGCGCCGTGGCGAAATCCTGGCCTTACAGTGGCGGGATGCGGACTGGCTTAACAGTGAATTGATTGTGGGGCGAGCCCTCCCAATGGCACGCTCCTTGGTCAAGACCGCGTCAGAGGGCAAGATTAAGCGATTCCATGATCTGCGGCACTTTTACGCGTCGATGCTGATCGCTCAAGGAGAAAGCCCGAAGTACATTCAGGATCAACTCGGACACGCGAGTATAACCACAACGTTCGACGTCTACGGCCACCTGATGCCGCAGGCACGAAGAGAGGCATCGGCCAAACTGGCCAAGACCCTCTTCACATCCGAAAAAGCAAATGTTAGACCTTAGAATGCGAACCCGAAGGCGTGGCTCTGGGGAGTCTGAATTGAACCGTAATTCATTGACAAGATTTGAAAAAGGACGGTGGGCCCACTAGGACTCGAACCTAGGACTGTCCGGTTATGAGCCGGAGGCTCTAACCAACTGAGCTATGGGCCCGTGTAAAACGGCACGACTATACCATGCAGATCTGGCCTTGTCGAGGCAGGGCCGACGTTGGTGTAGAGTCTCGTTAAAGTCTCGTGAAGTACTTGAGCCAAGGTGCAGCCCTTGCTGACGCGCGGAATACTGATTCGGGTCAGGCGGCTGCTCGCTAGCCCGACCGTCCGCTTTGCTTGCTTCTGAGCGGCAACAGCCACGCGAGAAACGCGGTTGGTGCGGTCAGGCAGCGTGCAGCTCCAAACAGTCCTTCCACGGCAGCCTGGAATGCAGCGCTGGACAGCCTGATTGCCAGCTTGCGCACCGATAATTTCACACCTGGGTAAAGGGCAGATTTTGAGAGTGTGGGAGCACACCTCTGGGCCGCGACCGTGAGTTGGCATACACCGGTCGCCGTCCGGAGGCCGGCTCCCACAATCAGTATCCAATTTCCAGCCGGTGCGGCTTGGCTCGTCCACAGCTTGGCTAGTCGCGGCTGGGGCCATCCAGAAAAGGTCGCAGCTTGCGACTGCGAGAGGGGTGGCGCAACTTGCGGAGCGCTTTCGCTTCGATCTGGCGGATGCGTTCGCGCGTGACTGCGAAGTTCTGGCCCACTTCTTCCAGCGTGTGGTCGCTGCCATTGTCCAGCCCGAAGCGCATCTTGATCACCTTCTCTTCCCGGGGCGTCAGTGTCTTCAGAACAGATTCCGTCATCTCCTTCAGGTTGATATTGATGACGGCTTGGGCGGGCGACACGATTTGCCGGTCTTCGATGAAGTCGCCTAAGTGCGAGTCTTCCTCTTCGCCGATGGGTGTTTCCAAAGAGATCGGCTCTTGGGCGATCTTGAAAACTTTCCGGACTTTCTGAACCGGAATATCCATGCGCACCGCAATCTCTTCGGAGGTAGGTTCACGGCCGTATTCCTGCACCAGGCTGCGTGAGGTGCGGATGAGCTTGTTGATCGTTTCGATCATATGCACGGGAATACGGATCGTCCGGGCTTGGTCTGCAATGGCACGTGTGATCGCTTGCCGAATCCACCACGTCGCATAAGTCGAGAACTTGTAGCCACGCCGGTACTCGAACTTATCGACGGCTTTCATCAGACCAATGTTGCCTTCCTGAATCAGGTCCAAGAACTGCAGTCCGCGGTTCGTGTACTTCTTGGCAATCGACACCACAAGGCGAAGGTTAGCTTCCACCAGTTCGCGCTTGGCGTAATTCGCCGAGTGGTCGCCACGATCGATCGTCTGCAACGTCCGCTTCAGATCGACACCCTTGGCCTGCGAGTCTTCTTCAATTGCGGCGATCTTCTCTTTGATGCTGCGGAGGTCCTTCTTGAGTTGGTTGATGTTCTTGCCCTTCGAATGCTCGATCTTCTTTTCCAGCCGGGCTTGTTCCTTCTCGAGCGGCCGGTAGGCCTCGTACTGCCGCCGGATCTGGTCAATGAGCCGATTTCGCTCTGAAAAAGTGAAGTCGATATGGCGGACGGCTTGGGAAACGAGCACTCGCTGCCGGGCCAGGGCGAAGCGCAGCTTGCGGTGCGCCTTTGGTTGCTTGCTCTTCGGCGTATTCAGCAACTTGTTCAGCAGCTGATTCTGCTTCTTAAAACTCTTCTGGATGTCCTCGATCTTCTGCACCGTCTCTTTGAGCCGGTCTTCCACCTTTTCTTCGGTCATCATGTCTTCATTGAAGACGATGACGTCGTTGATGGATCGCTCGCCGCGCTCCAGTTGGCCGCCGAGATTGATCACCTCTTTGATCACGATCGGCGAACGAGACATCGCTTTCAGCACATTGAGCTGGCCGCGCTCGATGCGCTTGGCAATTTCAACTTCCCCCTCTCGCGTCAGCAACGGCACCGTGCCCATCTCGCGAAGATAAAGCCTCACCGGATCGTTCGTTTTGTCCAGCGCGCCTGGGGTCAGATCCAGCTCGACATCTTCGCCCGCCTCCTTTTCGATCCCAAGCTTTTCGGCGCCCGCCGCTTTGGGCTCTCCATCGATGACTTCAATGCCCTGAGCCCGGAACATGGAGAACATGTCGTCCATCTCTTCAGAAGAGGTGACATCGCCCGGCAGCAGGTCGTTGACTTCATCGTAAAGCAGGTACCCCTTTTCCTTGCCCATGTCCATGAGCTGCTTGACTTCGTCGTATTTGTCGTCCAAACCGAGAGTCAGGCTGCGTTCTAAACTTTCCAAACCTTCGTTGTCCTCAATGTTTGACATTTTGTTGGCAATCCTTAGTTTGTGATTTGAAAACCTCGGCGATCCCGTTTCGGCAAAGCGGCCACGCGGTGCAGGACTCGGCAGTCGCAATAGCGTTCTTCACCGGTCCGAAAAGCCCAAGTCCGAACCTGCTTCCCTACCTAAGCAACATTCTCCTTTGGCGTCTGCCAGAGTTCCTTTTGGTCGCATTAGAGCGCTACCGACCGTTTTAACGCCAGCTTGCGCAAATGCAAACTGGCTAGCAGTTCCAGGTCTTGAGAGATCTCGGCTTGGCGGATTTCC
Source organism: Acidimicrobiia bacterium (assembly GCA_016871215.1). GTDB lineage: Bacteria > Acidobacteriota > Terriglobia > Versatilivoradales > Versatilivoraceae > VFZK01. The sequence goes on from VFZK01000225.1 coordinate 4,220, forward strand.
TTTTGAAGCTGGTCGATCTCCAGCTTGGCTTTTTGCCGCCGCAGTCCCTCCATGCACTGAACCGCTTGCTCCATATCGAGTTCGGAGAAAAGAGCTTGATTGACGAAGTCCTTGTCCCGGTCGCGGTCCAGCTTCTCCAATAGCCTGCCCGGCTCGATTCTGCCCTCCTCTCTAAAGAGTGCAATAGCTTGGCGAAAGATGCTTTCCGAATCCAGACCCCGATAGTCTTCCGACGCCGAAAGCTGCTCAATGACCTCTCGTGCCGTTTGCGAGTTGTCCAGGATGGCCTTCAGAAGGTGTTTTTCGGAGGCCGTCAGCTTCGAGCGAATCTGCGACCGGCTGATTTCGAGTTTCTCCTGCTTTGAGCTTACCGTCTTTTTCAATTCGTCCCTGATGATGGTTTCTTCGAATCCAAAGAACTCGGCTACACGCTTTGTCTGTTCCACCCTCTCCATGCGGTTCGAAATCTTGGCCAAGTACGGCAAGATCTGGTTTACTGCCTGAACCTTGCCCTCGACAGTCTTGAAGTCATTTTCCTGGCGCGACTTCTGCAACAGATAGTCGAAATAAGCTGGCGCCTTTTCAAGAAGTTCGGAATAAGCCTCGGCTCCGTGGCGCTTGACGAAGGCGTCGGGATCGTCGCCGCCAGGAAGGGCCAGCACACGGATGTTGAAGCCCTGCTCGAGAAATACATCGAGCGACCTCAGTGTGGCTGCCGAGCCGGCGGTATCGGGGTCGAAGTTCACGACGACCCGGTCCGAGAACCGCGCCAACAGCCTGGCCTGAGGCTCGGTGAGGCTGGTCCCGCAGGATGCAACTACGTTCTCGATTCCTGCCTGGTGGAGTGCAATGCAGTCCATGTATCCTTCAACCAGGATAGCGAAGCCCTTGCGCCGCACACTGTCGCGAGCGGCGTCAAGCGCGTAAAGCAGCCCGCTTTTGGAGTAAATCGGTGTTTCCGGAGAGTTCAGGTACTTAGGCTGGCCATCCCCGAAGATCCTTCCGCCGAAGGCGACAATCTTCCCCGATTCTTTGCGAATGGGAAACATGATCCGGCGGCGGAAGCGATCGAAGTTCCGTCCAGAATCGCCGGTTTGAATCAACCCACTCTTGATGAGCAGCTCCGTTGAGAATTGTCCGCTGAGCCGGCGAACCAGATTGTCTGAGAACCCGGGTGCATAGCCAAGTCCGAATTTCTCGATCGTTCGGTCCGAAAGGCCTCGCTCCTTCAGGTACGAGAGCGCCTGCCGACCCTCACCGCCACCCGTCAACTGTGCTCTGAAGATCTCGGCGGCCCGTTCGTGAATCTCGAGAAGGACCTGCCTTTCCCGAGCTGCCTGGTCGGCTTCCGGAGTCGATTCGGACTTGGGCAGCGGTATTCCGTACCGCTCCGCCAGCAATTTGACCGTTTCCGGAAACGAGATGCGTTCGATATTCTGAACGAAACTGATGGCGTCGCCCTTGGCGCCGCAGCCAAAACAGTAGTAGTAAGCCGGGCTTTGACGCACATGAAACGATGGTGTTTTTTCCTGGTGAAACGGGCAGATGCCCAGGAAGCTGGAACCCGATTTCCGCAAGCGGACGTATCCCTGTACGACATGAACGATGTCAATGCTGGTCTTCAGTTGTTCGACGAAACTCTCGCCAAACTTCATCGAGCCCCCAGTCCCAGAACAAAGCTTGCGCAACCAAAGGACGAGGCGTCCGTTGGCTTCATCGGTCCAAATCCGCTCCTCACGCTTTCAGAGAAACGACCGTTACTCCGTTTCCGCCCTGACCGCTCTCGGCAGGGTAGAACTTGTCCACGTAGGGCTGGTTGGAAAGCCACTCGGACAAAGCCCTGCGCAACACTCCCATGCCAGTGCCGTGGATGAGCCGGACCTGAGAAACGGCAGCCAAAAATGCCGAGTCGAGGAATTTGTCAACCCGATGGATGGCTTCGTCTACTGTGCAGCCCACCAGATTGATCTCGTTGGATTGCAGCTCCGGGCTATTCATTTGGACAGTGATACGAGCCAGCGAACGCGACGGGCGCTCCTGAACGGGTACCGGTGCGCCAGTTGGACTCAGCTCAGCGGCAGCGACAACACACTTGAAGTTTCCAACAACCACCTCCCACTGCCCCTCCCCGTGGGCAGCGATCACAGTCCCCTCCTGGCCGAAGCGTTTCACGTGCACCTTGGACCCGACGAGGATCGGTGTGCTGGTGGCAGAGAGTGTCGAGATTTCCCCTGGCTCATGCGGCTGCGCCTCTCTCACCGAGGCTAGCCCACGGTTAGCGGCCTCCCGTAGCTGGGAACCTTTCTTTTCGATCTCGCGGCGCGCCCTCACCGCCAGATACTTGTCGCGCACTTCGCTCAGCAGCTTCCGAGACTCCGCTTCGAATCCGGCAAAGACCTGGTGGCGCGCCAGCTCGAGGTCGCGTTGGCGTTGGGCCTCGGCTCGTGCTGACTTGACCTCAAGCTCGGAGGTCCTCCTCTTCAAAGCTCCCAGTTCCTCTTCCAACTGGGAGTGCAACCTCGCGTTTCGGTCCATCTGTTCGCGCAGGCTCTGGGAGAATTGTGCTACCTGTCGGTGCTCATCCGATATCAGCTGCCGGGCGTGAGAAACAAGCGCTTCGTCCAAACCCAGCCTTCTGGCAATGTCGATGCCACTGCTGTTGCCCGGCAAGCCATGAATCAGGCGAAACGTAGGTTGGAGGCTGGCTTCGTCGAACTCGACGCTGGCATTGCCGACTCCAGGGGTCGTGCTGGCATACATTTTCAGGCCGTTGTGGTGCGTCGTCACGACGGCCAACACCCCCTTGCTTCTCAAGCGTTCGACAATCGCCACCCCTAGTGCCGAACCCTCTTCCGGGTCGGTGCCGGTACCCAGCTCGTCCATCAGAACAAGGGCCGGAGCCGAGGCCGTCTCGAGAATCTCGCGGATGTTGACCAGGTGCGAAGAAAAGGTACTCAAGTTCTCCGCGATCGACTGGCGATCGCCGATATCTGTGAATACCTCCTTCAAAACGCAAACGTTGGCTGAAGCCGCCGGAACCGGCAAGCCCGCAAGGGCCATGAGCGTCAGCAGCCCGACCGTTTTGAGCGCAACCGTCTTTCCACCCGTGTTCGGTCCACTGATCACAAGGATATGGCGCCGTTTCTCAAGCTCGACCGATATCGGCACGACCTCTTTCCCCTGCGCTGCCAGGGAACGCTCAAGGATTGGGTGCCTCGCATCCAACAGTGCCAGCACACCTTCGTCGTTCACCGCCGGAAGGATGCAGCGAAAATCTCTCGAAAACCGGGCTTTCGCAAAGCTGAAATCCAAATAGCCCAGAGTTTCGACTGCTGCCCGCAGATGCGGCAGGCATTCCCGAATCTGAGCTGTCAGGTTTCTAAGGATGTTCCGGATTTCCTCCTCCGCTCTTTCTTTAAGACGCACCAGATCGTTGTTCAGTTCCAAAGTTTCCAACGGCTCGAGAAAGAGCGTGGCGCCGCTGGAACTGGTCCCGTGAACGACCCCAGGCAGCTCCCGGCGATTCTCGACTCGAATCGGAATCACGAACCGTTCATTCCGGAGAGTGATGACATCATCCTGAATCGCGTGCGATGAGGAATGACGCTCCAGAATCCTGGCTAAAGCCCGATACAGCCGACTCCTCAAGGTGTTGACTTCGTGACGAATGCGCTTGAGGACGGGGCTCGCGTCGTCCTCAACTTCACCGCTCGGCGCGATCTTACCCTGGAGACTTGAAAGCAGCCGTTCGACCTGCGGCAAGCTGGCTGCAATTCCGGCGGCCGTGGGAGTCTCTTTCGCGAACAGCGCCAAGGATCGCTTCGTCGCCCGAACACATTCCAGAAGTCGTTCAATTTGCAGGATTTCACCTGGATCGAGCGCCAGTTCCGCTACTGAAGCCTTCTCAAAGGACACAGTCAAGTCCACAAGATCTTGGAAGTGGATCCCACATCCAAGGTCGAGAAGCTGCAGGCATTCTGCGGTGAGTTTCAACTCCCTCTCGATCTGGGCCCTCGATGAAAGCGGAGCTAGACGGTCGGCAGCCCAACGCCCGGCAGGACTCTGGGCGAAACAGCTGACCATCTGCTTCAACGTGCCGAAGTCCAGTGCGGCGCGGCTGTCTGTACTCATTCTGCAGGGGTTACTACGAGCCAATGCGGCCCACCGACAATTCGAAACCAGTTATTATAGGACTAGCTCAAAACTCGGGTCAAACAAATGTTTCTGGTTGGGTGTGCGACAAATTTGTGGGTGGATTGCATTTTGGGGCGAAGGGGTGGTAGAAGCTGAATGCTGGTAAAGCATGCAGAGAGGAGCCCCCCGATGACACTGCAAGAGTTGGAGCAACACCGCCGGGCGCTTTATCAGCAGTTGCAGGATGTGGGGGATTTTCGTCCGGGGACCATTTCGGCCAACTATCGCCGCTGTGGCAAGTCCGGTTGTGCTTGTGCCCAGTCGGGACATCCGGGGCACGGGCCGCAGTATTTGTGGAATACCACTCAAGCGGATCTTCCTCGTTGAGTTTGAAGTAAAGTGATTGGATTTTCAAGCAGAAGGAGGGTTTCAGGCACTGCTTTGGTAGTCATGTATAGAGCGTTAGTTGTCTTGACTTTTGGGTATTATTGCTATCG
>VFZK01000226.1 GCA_016871215.1 Acidimicrobiia bacterium
TCGCTAACTCGGTTTCGGTGAAGGTCAGTGACGGTCCCCGTTTTCTGAATGGCATAGAATCCTCCTTTCAGAGGAGTATGCCACAAACAATCGTTATGGTCTACTTATTAATAGAATGATGATCTAGTTGTTTGTCTTGCCGAGAAACCGATCATACCAACCGAGCACCCTGGCATAGGCGTTCTTTCGATGAAGTCGTTCTCTCAGCCCATGGCCTTCTCGGGGGTAAACCACCATCTCGCTGGGCACTCCATAGTGGCGAAGCCCTCGGAAAAATTCGCGCCCTTGGGCCGGGGGAACAAGCGGATCCAACTCACCCCACAACAGCAGGGTGGGAGTCTTTGCCTTTTTGACCTGAAGCACGGGAGAAAACCGCCAGTATTCTTCCGGCTTGTCATAGTGCCACGCCAAGAAATGGGCCTCCGCGTTCCAGATGGGCACGGGTGCCATGCCCATCAGGCTAAACCAGTCTGTGATTCCGACTCCAACCACCGCAGCCTTGAAGATGTTCGTCTGAGTGATTGCCCAAGCGCTCATGAATCCGCCGTAACTCCACCCGCCGATTCCTAAACGCTCCGGATCTGCAAGTCCTCGAGAGACGATCGACTCTATTCCCGCGAGGATATCTTGAAAGTCTTTCCCACCCCGGTCACCGTGATTAGCGATGGTATATTCGACTCCTCGCCCAACACTTCCACGATAGTTTGGGAGAAACGTCAAATATCCGTGGGCCGCGAAGAGCTGTGCCCACGCGACCTGAAAGCCGTTGAGATCTGCGGACTCAGGCCCGCCATGGACTTGCACCACGGTTGGATAGCGCTTGCCTTTTTGGTAATCGACGGGCTTCACCAGGATGCCTGTAATGTCCAGGCCATCTTTTGCCTTCCAGTCGATCTCCTCTGTTTCTCCGTATCGTAATCTCTCGAGATGAGGGTTCAGGTGCGTTAATTGTTTCAGAGCCTGGCCCGTCAGGCCAGCCCAAAGGTCGGGCGGCTTTTTGGACGCTTCACTCACACACGCAACACGAAGGCCGTCCCGCGACAAGCTGAACTCCGGCGCAACGATGTTCGAGCCGCCGCCGATTCTAGCGAACTTCTTCGACCTGACATCGAATTTCGCCAGATAGCGCGAGTTTCGTTCCAGTGCACACAGTACGACGGAGTCTGCACCTGGCATCCACTGGTAGCCCTGAACGGTGAATTGGTTTCCTGCCGTAAGGTTCTGGGATAAACCGCCAGGTTCGCGACACATAAACAGATTGCTGGGGGCTTGTTCCGTGCCATTGGCGGAGGCGCCCAGAAACGAGATTCCACTCCCATCCGGGAGCCAGCCTGGTTTTGCCAGCCTCCCTCGCGTCGAGCAAAAGGCTGTAGGAGTTCCGCCTCCAACTGGTAAGACCGTCAGGCGAGCGCGCGTCCACTCGTAGTCGAGGTTGGCATCGTCCGTAACGGTCAGCAAAAAACGAGAACCATCTGGAGACCAACTAACGCTCGTTACGTGGACCTCGCCGATTGGCACTTGCCGGGTCTTCGCGGTAACCAGATCAAGAAGCCACAGCCGCTGCAGAGGCGCGTTCTGATCGGTGTCGGACGAGTCGAGCACAATCTCGTCGTCGCCCCGATTGGCTCGGTCCTCAAGTGCGGGGCTTGGAGGCTCCGCCGCCAGAAACGCGACTTCTCTTCCATTCGGAGCCGGTGCAAAGGCCGAGATTGGTGAGCGATGGCGGGTCAGCTGGCGCGATTCCCCACCGTCCCTGTTGATCGCAAAGAGCTGTGGTCCAACGGTTCCGCGACGCGTGGACAAGAAGAAAATAGAGGCGCCGTCCGGCGACCACTGGGGAGCAAAGTCAGCGCCTGGATTCGACGTGAGACGCAGCAGATCGGCTCCATTCACAGCGATCGTCCAAAGCTCCGTGTTGGTTGGGTCTTTCGAGTGTCCCTCGTCCAGCGGCTCATTCACTGCGAAGACGATCCTGGAACCATCCGGCGAAAGGACCGGGTTTTGAATCGACCTCATGGATAGAACGTCGTCTGCGGTAAGGGTGTCGCCAGCGACGAGCGGGCTCAAGCAGGCGAGCGACAGCGAAAGAGCGAGTCCTGCAGTCTTAACGGTCATTCGTCGTCCCCGCGACACTGGAGTAGCCGCCACGACGACGGCATCGGTGATGCATTCGAGATAACCGTGCAACATCGAAAACTCACTTGGGTTTCAGGTTCCCTGCAGGGTGGGATGTTCCGTTGGATCAAACGAACAGCTCTGCGACTTCATCGAACTCCATGTAACCCAGAGGAGAAAGGTCTTCAATATAATAGAAGGCGCGGCCCGAAGGCGTTTCCGTGACTTTCGTGGTCCAGTCGATGCCGAGCGCAGAGTAGATCGTGCAGACCATGTCTTCCGGATAGACCGACCGCTTTTGGTGCCAGTCGTATCGCACTACCTTCCCTCCGATCGCGTCCGTTGCTCCCAAGATCCGCCCTCCTCTCACTCCGGCTCCTGCCAAGAGCGCGGTGGCGGCATAGCGGTGATGGTCTCGGCCCTTTCCGATCGTCAGTGGACCTGGCGTGCGGCCAAACTCTCCCATCGCTACGACCAGCGTTTTCGACAAGAGAGAACCCCCAGACCGGTCTTTGCGCGAATCGAGGTCAGTGAGCAGGCTGGAGAGCGCCGCATCCAGGTCCCAACACAGCCGGTACTGGTTGTTTTTGGCCTTCTTGTCGTAAGCGCCGCCATGTAGGTCCCAGCCGTTGTGGGAGATTGCCACAAAACGAGTCCCGGCATCGGCCTCGATCAGATTCCGAGCCATGACGCAGGCGTCGCCGGTATCTGAGCTGCCGTAACGCTGGCGTTCCTCCGGGGAGACCTTGAAGATGCCCGACATCTGAGGAGAATCCAGCATCTGGTACGACGTCTTGTAAAAGCTCCCGTAGTCTTGCATGGCTCTGCCGCGCGGATCCTTGCCGAGCCGGAGCGGCGCGTCCAACTGGTCGAGAAGCTCGCGACGGCGCGCAAACGTGGCCTTCTCTTCAGGAGAAACGACAAAGGGCAACTCACCTCGAGAGTGAATGGCCATTGGGGCATACGCTGCCGGCAGCATTCCGCTTCCTACCAGTCCTGCCTGAGAACCTCCGTAGTTCATGGCGACGAACGGGGGCAGGAAATCCCCCGGTCTGGCTCGACGACTCATTTCATGCGCAACGATCGAGCCGACCGACGGCATTTCTTTGATCCTGGAAGGGCTGAAGACGTGTCCAACCTGGATGTAGTACTGAGCTCGGGCGTGCGCGCTCTCCCAGGCTTCGCAGCAGCGGACCAAGGCATACTGGTTGGCCATTCCCGACAGCTTCGGCAGCAGGCCATAAGGCAGCTTGAGTTCAGCGTTCACCGTTTTCAGGTCGAAGTCAGGCGGGCTCCACTGGCCTTCTTTGAAGTCGAAGGTGTCGACGTGGCTGGCGCCCCCTTCCAGAAACAGGAAGATGACAAACTCGGCAGACCCCCGGGTTTTGACTTTTCGCGAAGCCTCCACGTTGAGTGGCCGCATCAGAGGCAGTAGCGAATAGGTGGCGATGCCTACGCTTCCGACCCGAAGGAATTCGCGTCGCGCCAGCTGCGGGTAGTGAGGTCGCTTCACGTTCATGTCATTCCTCCCGAGCCCCTCTCAAAACGAATCAGTAGCTGAACATGAAATCCAGTTTGTTGAGCAGGGCCCATTGCAGATCTTCTGCACCTTTATCGCGATAACGCTCGAGCGCCTTGACACCCAGCTGGACCTCGTCGCGCGTCGGAAACCGTGAGAGCGTTGATAGAAAGAGCTCTTCGACCATGGCCTCGTTCGACGGGGGAGGGTCTTTGCTTAGCAGCTGCTGAAGAGTGCTGCCCGGAATTGCCGCAGAGACTTTCTTCTTGACGAGCTCGCTGTTGAGCAACAAGCAGGTTTGAACGATCGAGCCTATCAAGTCCCGTTCCTTTCGATCTCGATTGCTCTGCCCGAAGAAAGTTAGAAACTTCTTGATCTCAGGGTCTCGGATGTCTTCGCTCGAATGGCACTGCAGCGCAAACTTCACTTTTGTTTCTGTGCCTGCCACGGTTATTTCGGGAAAGACCTTCGTCGCTTGGGAAACGGCGTCGAAAAGCTCCTCGGCGGAAAGGCGACGGAGAAAACGGCGGGCAAAGTACTGAGCGTATTCAGGCTTCCACTTGCCCTCGAACTTCGACGAAAGCTGGTAGGCGCTGGATTTGGCGATGAGTGCGATCAAGTGACGCAAATCGTATTTGTGCCGGCGAAAGTCTTCGGCCAACGCATTGAGCAGCTCCGGATGCGTGGGCTGAATCGTCCAAGGCGCAGGCGGTGGTTGGCTGGGATCCTGGCGAAGCAAATCGAAGTCGTAAGGAGGATCGACGATTCCCACGACCATCAGCTCTGTCCAGATCCAATTGACCGTGGCGCGCGCGAACTGGGGATGCTCAATGAGCATCCGAGCGAATTCCTGGCGGAGGCTTTTTCCTGCCGCGGGCTTTTCTCCCGTAACGTAGAAGGCTGGTTCCACCTTTGCGGGAAAACGAGGAACGCGCACGATACTCTCGGCTCCAGGGTCGTAACCCCGTCCACCCGTGTGCCAGTTGGAGTCGGGCCTCAGAGGAGGGCCTTCCAGCAAGGTGAACTCCTGTCCTCCCAGCGTCGGCCGGAAGACGCGGATATCGCCAAAGAAGGCGGCCTGGTTCCAAAGGTCGACACGTTTCTTCTGGGTAAGATAAAGGTTAATCTGCTCCAGGTGGCCCTTCCCGTCGTGGCAGCTGACACACTCCAGGTTCAGCCCCAGAAAATATCGGGCTGTGCTGACCGCGATTTCGTCCAATGTGTCCTCGTGCATGATGAACGCGTCCATGGCGGCATCCACGTGGTCGCGGATCAGCAGGTTAGCCGCACCGGACACTTGTCCGGTAATGGCCGTCGCCGTCAGCATCTGGCGCACGAACTCGTCATAAGGGACATTGAACTTCAGAGACAGATAGATGTAGTCCCGAAAGGCATTGCGCCCGTTGCCCAACTGGGCACTGCTGTTCTTAAACAAATCGCCAAACCAGTAGGTCCATTTGCTTAGAAATGCCTCGTTCACGAGCCAAGGGCCGTTTTGCTGCCCTTGATAGGGGTCACCGGGCTGAGTCTCGAACCGTAGCCCCAGAAGATCGTCAACCAGCCGGTCGCGCTTGTCGGGATTGGTATCTTTCAAAAAGCTGCGAATCTTATCCGGCTCTGGCAGTCTTCCCCAGAGATCCAAATAGACTCGCCGGAGGAACTCCTCGTCAGTACAGAGGCCAGCGTGCGAAATGCCATCTTTCTCGATCTTGTCGAAGATATGATCGTCGATGAGGGTCTTTCGTCTCACCGGAAGTGCTTGGGCGGAACCCCGCGCCAGGCTGACATCACTGGTCAGAGCGTCAGCATTCTTGAGGGCTGGCACGGAAACGGGAGGATGAGCGGACTTCTTCGGCTTCTCAAAGAAAGCCCCAGCCAGTTGTGAGCCCGCTGCCAGTACCAACAGCAGTGTTAGGAATGCGATTGGTGCGTGCCGAAGCTTGTTGCAAACGAAGAAAGCGGGCAAGTTGAGCGTTTTCATGGCGCGGTTGGACCCTCGCGTTGGTGCCTGAGTTGCGAGTTCGGATCCACTTGTCCGAATCATGATGTTACTGCGCGCAGCAGTCTTGAGCGTTGGGAGTGCTTCAGATTTTCCGTTGCTAAAGTGGCTGTTAGCGCCTGGTGTCGTCCGATTCCAAGCCCCTTTTCCCGCAACCTCCGGGGATCTCCAGGCAGCGAAATAAAACAGTGTTTCATTATTGTCAGCAAGAGATTATTGCATGCTCGCCGAGCTTGTCAAGCGCGTGGAAATGGCGGTCTGTGAAGAAGTTAGGGAGATCGAACGCGGCCCTGCCGTTCCAAGTGTTTGCTGCCAACCAGCGCTCGAGAGTCGAACGGAGCGAAGGAAGGCTCGCCGCCGAGATTGCACCGCATCCTGTCAGAGTGCAAGCCAACTCGCATCGGCGGAGCTACTGAAGATCTCAGCAGAAACCAAATCAAAAAATGGTGTGTCAGCCAGGTTCAGTGTGACTGCAACGAGTTGTCGGTCTCTCGGGTGCATCGCCAGGAAGCTGTTGAACGTCGCGATCCCGTGTGCGAAGATTACGCGCAAGCCTTGGAAGTGCGCCGGGAAACGAATGAAAAGGACGGACCTGAACCTCTCGGCTGATGGGGTGCGCAGCCTTGAAGTGGGCCCGATAGATAGTGGCTTCAGCGAAGCGACCGAAGAGGACACGCTTCCTGGCGTGAAGCGGACTTCACAGGAGTCAAGCTTTGCCTCAACAACCCGCCATGGCGCCGAAAACGTGAATCCCACTCTCTTTGCCACGAATGAACGTTGGTCGTAGCTGTTTGCCACGAAGATCGAGACGATAGTCCTTGCACATCGAGAATCCCTCTAGCATCCGCTTGTCCTCGAGCCAGTTCACAAGCGAGTTCAGGAGCACGGGGCGAGCTACAGAACAGGAAAGCTTTCCGCGCCTGCTTTGCCTCGTGGCTGTCTTCATTGTGTCGTTGACGTCGATGATGGCGGTTGTTTGTGCAGGCCCGAGCCGCTCCCATGTTCGGCATGACTCTTCGCGCGGGGTCGCTGGCAGCGGGCTGCTCAGCTCTCGGCATCGGTGCTCAGTTGACAGTCTGCCTTCCATGCGTGCGCTGCCGTCTCGGGCAAGAGCCGAGACAGTCCAGATTCTTGGAGAGAGGCGGCTACTTCGAGGGAAGAAGGGCGCACGCACGTTGGGGAACGAAACCTTCCAAGATCTCCCGGTGGTATTCGCGCAGGCGGAGCGGCCGGTGCCTTTCGACCCTTTGAGCACAGCACCCGGCCCTGCAGCCGCTCAAAAGGCTGGCACGGTAGCAGCCAGCGAACTGGGCGCGGTTGGAGCCGCTGATTTCGTGCGATTGAGCGCGAAGCTCGAGGCGAACGGAGTTCTTCGGTTGCAGGCGAATCGCTCCGTTGCTGCAGAAGTGCAGCAGGAAGGGGCGCGCGTCGTGCTGCAGTTTGGGAAGACCCGAATCGAATTCTCTGGTTTGACCGGTTCGCAGATGCCCAGCTGGATACGATCGATGGCGCTGGGCCAGCCAGAAACGGCGAACCAGCTTGTCATTGAGTTGGCCGGCGGCGTCGGTAGTGCAAGGATATCGCACCTCGCTTCCCAGAACGCGACCATCGTAGAGCCCATCTACCAAGATAACCCCAAGACGGGAGATGGTTCGCCGGCCCAGCCGGCATCTTGGAAATGGAAGCACATCACGGTCGATGCAGGGCACGGCGGCCTTGATCGAGGTACGGCCATCCGGGAGCAGGTCTACGAAAAGGATGTCACTCTTGCGATTGCTCGGAAACTGCGCTGGGCTCTCGAAACGCGTCTCGGCGTGACCGTTGTACTTTCCCGGCCGGACGATCGGACGCAAAGCTTGGAAGAGCGGGTTACTGCGGCGAACCTGGCAAGGTCTAATCTCTTGATCAGCATTCATATTGGCAGTTCGGCTCCATCGAAAGTGGCGCACAGCTACGCTTACACAGCGGCTTGGCCCGGTGAGGGGTCTGCTGCCGCAGAGGCCGGGACGATGCAACGCCTGTTTGTGCCCTGGCACGAGGCGCAGCGCGGCAGCCTCACCTGGAGCCAGCGCCTGGCGGGATCGGTTCAGGCCGAATTGAATCGCGCGCTGAATGATGGCCAGGCCCTCAACATTCGGCACATTCCAGCCAAACTTCTCCGCGCGTTGGCGATGCCAGCGGTGTTAGTCGAGCTTGGGAATGCCCGCGAAGCCGGGTTTCAGTCGGCTGTGCAGGAGGAATCTTTCCAGAACCTGGCAGCCGCCACGTTGGCATCCGCCGTCGAGAAGTTCCGTACCCTCCACGAGCGGCCATGACCCATGCCAAGGCATCTCTTATTCGGACTGATCTGTTTGCTACTGATATCGCTTGCTGGCGTGTCCTACTACTACGACCTGCAACAACGCATTCAGGAGCTGGTGCGCCCGAGTCCCGAACCGGTGCCTTACCTGGCGGTTCCGCCAACGGTCTCGCCTACTTCGCCGCTGCGCATGGTGAAGCTCTTCTTTCCTTCCAGCAGGCAAGAAAACCGGCTCGAAGGCGAGATGCGAGGCATTCGCAGCGCGCAGCTTCCTTCGGATGTCGCCAAGCAGGTTTTGTCGGAGTTGATCGGCGGTTCACAAGAAGGGCGTCTGCCTGCGCTGCCACCGGGAACCCGGCTTCACGAACTGTTTTTGACGAAACGGGGGCTTGCTGTGGTGGACCTGTCGCAAGAGGCCAGCTTGAATCACCCCGGCGGCTTGACGATGGAGCTGGCGTCGATTTACTGCGTGGTGAATTCGTTGACTCAGAATGTGCCAGAAATCCAGCAGGTGCAGGTGCTGATCGAAGGGGTCGAAGCAGAAACCCTCGCAGGGCACATTGACTTGAGCCGGCCATTTACAGAGGATGTTTCGATGGTAGAAGGAAATCAGCCGGCGACGCTCTCTGGATCGCAGTAAGAGCGATCGTGACCGGTGCCCAAAGGGTAGCTGACAAAGTTCACAACATCGCGAGGACCGAGAATTGTCACAACATCGTGAAGTTAGCTCGAGGATGACGAGCAAGTAATGAACTAGAGAATTGGCTCCTGATAACTTCAGTTGAGAGGAGCCAATGAAAAAGGAAAAGGAGAGAGTTCGAAAACAAGCGATTGGCCGCTATGAAAGAGGCGAGCCGGCGAGTGCGATCTGGCGGAGCT
>VFZK01000227.1 GCA_016871215.1 Acidimicrobiia bacterium
AGTTTAAAAGCAATCGGCCAGGTGGCACGGAGCAGGTTCTGAAGTAGTAACTAAAACCACAAACCCAGTTACAAGGGTGGGGCCAAATTGAATGATCAAAAGGGGCCAAACCAGATTGACGAAACCAGCCATGGCAAGATTTCGCATTTTTATTGTTTCGGTCATAACGTCTACCCGATCCAGCTCTAGCCACGTATCGTGCTCGTACTCGAGGGCCAAGTAACCTTTGTAATTGGCTGCTTTCAGTTTGTGCAGAACGGCTTGAAAGTCAATCACTCCGCTCTCCCAGCGCGATTGCAGCGTTCCTTTGGCCCCTTGCCTCAAGTGAACATGAACAGCGCAGGGTATCAAGGGATCGACGTCGCTTTGGGAATGGCCGTTAAAGATGAAGTGGGAGTAGTCCTGGTTAGCCGTAGTTGTGAATTAGCCCGCAGGAAAGCTAGAGTCTCTTTGGGAGACTCGAATATCGATCCAACGTGCGCCTCAAAGGCGACAACGACTCCCCGTCGACGTGCGATCTGAGTTAGCTCGTTCAGCATCTCGGCCGAAACTGCCAGCGATTTCCTGCGAGACCATCCCTGCTGAAATACTCCAGGAAGAACGGTAATTGAAGGAACAGCGCAGTGCTGACAAAATTGCGTAACCGCTTTAAATTCCTTCAGATTGCTCGCACGAATCGATGGATCTCGGTGATTTACGGCTCTCTCTGAAAAGTTCGAAGAGAAACTAAAGATCAAGTTCGCGACTTGAACATTCAGGCCATTGATTCGTTCTGCCTCTTTGACGGGACTATTTAATGACCGCGTTGGAATCGAGGGTCGCGCCAGGCAATGCGATGAGTTCCGCACTCCGCTTCAGGAATTTTAATACTGTATACAACTGCTCACAATTTTGTCAATATTCCCGCGGGAGGGAGCTGCAGACTTTTGGGATGAAGCTGAAGGTGGGCAAGCTCTTAGTCGAACAGGACATCGAACGCGGCCACCTCGCGCGCAAGGTTGGCGGACCCAAATTCCATCTCTGTACCGACTCAAACCAGTCGTGAACCGTGAAGGAAGCGATGCAGTTCGCCCGCGGCGTTCGCGAACTTGACCTTGCCTGGCTGGAAGAGCCCGTCCGCTGGCACGACCAAATTGATGGCAACGCGCGGGTGCAGCACCATTGGTATTCCTGTCAACGCTGGCCAGGGTGAAATTTCCCGTCACGGGTGCTGCGATCTCATCGTCCGCGGGGCCGTGGACATCCTTAACGTAGACGCAACCATCGCTGCAGGGATTACTGAGTGGCGCCGTATCGCCGGAATGGCGCAGAGTTTTGGCGTGGCGATGGCTCATCACGAGGAACCCCAAGTTGCGTTACATCTCCTCGCGGGCGTGTCCAACGGTCTCTGCGTGGAAATCTTCCCAAATTACAACCGTGATCCGATGTGGTTCGATCTTCCAGAGCAGCAGCCGGCAATCCGAGACGGCTTCATGCATATTCCCGACGCTCCGGGCTTCGGCATACAGCTTCGCAGAGACACGATCGAAAAATGGCGGGTCCGCTAACGATTAGATACGGCGTCCTGCAAGCATCACGGGACGACATCTGGCGTTTTCGCCACGGCATGTCGCCTGTTCATGTGGAGGATGTGGTGTCGGTTGCCGGGCAAGTTTTGCCGCAGGTCGCCTCATTACTATCACTTTCACAGCAAACACCGGTGTTGTATTCCACGATTGCTGACTCGCGCCCCCGAGTGTTCGCTCATGATCCGCTGCCGTAAGCCGTTGTGGAGACCGTGGGGGTTGCCCGCAAGAAAAGCGTGCCATCGTTTTTGAGTCAAACTGTTTTCAATACTTCGTGGAGCGGGATTCAACAATCGTCGCCGTGACAATCTTTGTGATTTTGCATTCGCTAGATCGATCTCTTTCCCTCGACTCTGTATGGGAAGCTCTCAGAGTTCCAGAAAGGAAATATGGAGTTAAAACAGGATCGCGTGTTTTCCAATAACGGTACCGTCACGATATCGAATCAGTTTGATGCCCAGGCGAATTGATCTGAGCGCGGGAGGAGCGAGGAAATGCTGAAGAACTATGACCATGTGGGATTCACGGTGTCAGACTTGGATCGTTCACTGGCTTTCTATCGAGATCTGCTGGGTCTGAACATGGAGTGGGAACGGGTCTATGAAGAGGAGTACGTGCGCAAGGTAGTCGATTACCCGACCCTGAGGCTGCGATGTGCCTTTCTGAGATTGCCAGGAACTCAGACACGACTGGAACTGCTTGAATACCAGGAAGTGCCGAGAGTGCAAGTGGATATGCATCGAGCGAATCCCGGCAATGCGCATCTTTGCATCGAAGTAGACGACATGGATACGCTTTATGAACGGCTGAAGACCGCGGGCGTGGACTTTGTATCGGCACCAGTCGTATCCACGGCCGGTCCTTACAAGGGCTCCAAAACCGTCTACCTGCATGATCCGGACGGGATTTCGCTTCAACTCATGGAGCTTCGCCGGGACATCGGCAGCTCGTCCAAGCAACCAGATGAACGCTCCTGACCAGTCGCTCCCGGCGGCTTGAAGCTTTGACAGAATAGAGTCGTTCGTGCAGTCACACCTGAAGCAGCTAAGCGGGCTCTCGGCCGTGTTCGGCAGAGGATGGTCGTCATGCACCTTCGGAATATGGACTGGTTAGCAGGTCCACCCAAAGCACAAGAGAATTCTATGAACGTACCGCAAGATGGGTGCCGCCTGCGTAAGGCTGCCCTTGCCGGAATCATGGTGCTCCTACCAGGTATGGCTGAGCATGAGGCACAAACCGGCCCGGACACCGCGGCCATCACCCGCTTTGTCGAAAGTCAGATGAGGTTGTCGCGAATCCCAGGCTTGGCCTTGAGCATCGTGCGTGGCGATCGGGTGCTGTATGCGGCCGGATTCAGCAACGATAGCGCACCTATCACGGCCGATTCGCCGTTTTTGCTTGGCTCTGTGTCTAAGACGTTCACTGCTCTGGCCGTGGCCCAGCTGGCAGATGAAGGCAAGCTTCAGTTCAACGATTGGGTTCATCAACATCTTCCTGGCTTCATCCTCAAGGATTCAGAGGGTGGGCGCACGATCAAGTTGCGCCATCTTCTCACACATACGAGTGGACTGAGTCAGTGGAGCGGGCATGACAGACGCGCGCATAGTCAGGGTCACTTTGACCACATCGCACTGGCACGACCACCGGGAGTTAAGTTCGAGTATTCAAGCCTGAACTACATCATTCTTGGTAAGGTCGTGGAAGCCGTCGCCGGTATGCCTTATGGAGTGTATATTCAGCAGCGCGTGTTTGAACCGCTCGAAATGACAAAGAGCTTCGTTGACCTCGAATCTTCACGTCGCCATGGGCTCGTTCAAGGCCATTGGTATTTGTTTGGGTTGGAGATTCCAAGACAGGAGACTCAGCAGCCGCATCCACTAGTGCCGGCCGGATTCTTGATATCGAGTGCACGTGACCTTGGTAACTATCTCAGCATGCTCCTCAGTCAGGGAAGGTTCAAGTCTCGCCAGGTTGTATCCCCAAAGGTGCTCCGGCAGATGCTCACTCCCTGGGACGATGGAACGAAGGGCGCCGGAATGGCTTGGGGTATAGGCAGCACCCGGGTCGGCCACGCGGGGAATACGGCCACGTTCAGCGCTCGGCTTGCGATGCTTCCCATGGAGGGGTACGGTATTGCCCTGCTCGCCAACGTGAACAGCGGCCCTTTCTTTCCTGGAACTGCCACTGTAATGGATGGCCTGACCCGGATCTTGGACGGCAAGCCCGTGGAGACGGTTCGGCCCGACGAAATCCTTTTCAAGCTCGCTGTTTTGGTCTTGGTCATTGCAGGCCTGGTTCGAATGATCCTGACATGCAGGCGCTGGTCGCACCGAGGGTTCCCCCATCGGTTGAAGGGGTCTCAACTTGTCGCAATGCCCCTAATCATGGAAGCTACGGCGGCGGCTTTCGTGCTGCTCGCACTACCCCGCTGGATCGGTGTGCCCTTGCGCTCTATCCTGGAGTACTTCCCCGATCTCGGCATTGCAATCATCGCCGGGGTCGTCACCGGGGCTCCTGCCGCACTGTTGCGGGCCTTTATCCTCGCAGGTACGCGAGCTGAGGTCACTGCTACTCAACAGCGCTCGCCAGCAAATACGGACCCTTGCGACGGTTAGCGAGTGCAGCGCTTGGGAAGACCAAGGTTCCGGGAGGGATAGCAAAGACTTCGTTGGAACGTAGGAAAGAATACTGGAATTGAATCCTTCCCGACCCACTACCGTGACAGCAGCTTAGCCCAAGGGCTCTCAGCTTGGGCCAGCAAGACTGCAGCGCGACTCTCCAGACCTTCGTGCTGTCCACGAGGCGGGCCGTGTACGTTACTCACAGGCGGTTTTGAATTCGTCATTCAAGGAGTATTTCTGTGACCCAAACCGAGAAGGGATTCGATAACTACTTGCTCACGCCTGAATTCTTTGCCGATCCGTATCCCTTTTACCACCGGCTTCGCTCCACAGAACCGGTTTACTGGAGTGATCGGCTCGGAGCCTGGCTGCTTACTCGTTACGCGGATGTGTCGTCTGCCTTGCATGATTCGCGCCTGAAATCTGGCAATCGCATCCAAGCCATCATGAGCCAGCTTCCAGAAACCGTGCGCCGCGAAATGCAGCCGCTCTATCAGCACCTCACGAAGATGATGGCGTTCACGGACCCCCCCGATCACACGCGGCTTCGCACGCTCGTGGGTAAGGCGTTCACTCCCGCGACGGTAGCTGGGCTCAGACCGCGAATTCAAAGAATTGTAGATGAACTCCTCAACCAACTGGAGGGAGGTGGAGAAGCAGATCTGGTGCGTGATTTCGCCTATCCATTACCGGCCATCGTGATCTGTGAAATGCTCGGAATACCTTTGGAGGTTCGCGATCGGTTCAAACAGTGGTCGAACGATATCGTTGGGTTCGTTTCGGCAGGTCAGGTGACGCCCCTCAAAGCCGAGACGGCGCAACGGAGTGTTGCGGCATTGACAGAGTGTTTTAGCGAACTGAGTGAGCAGCGTCGTCAACACCCTCGTGAAGACTTGATCAGTGCGCTTGTTATTGCTGAAGACAAAGGCGACAAGCTGACGCAAGACGAGCTCTTTTCCATGTGTGTGCAGTTGTTCTTTGCCGGCTTTGAAACCACTGAAGGGCTTATCGGGAATGGGCTGTTGGCTCTAATGAGAAACCCCGCTCAATTGAAGAAGCTCCAAGATAATCCTTCGTTGATCGGAACCGCAGTTGAAGAATTTCTTCGCTATGACAACTCGGTCCAGCGCCAGGCACGAGTGGCAAGTGTCGATCTCGAAATCAGTGGGCAGCGAATTCTAAAAGGCCATTATCTGTTGTTATTTATTGGTGCCGCAAACCGGGACCCGGCACAGTTTCCAGATCCTGACCGGTTGGACATCAACAGACGTGAAAACAAACACGTGGCCTTCGGCCATGGAATCCACTTCTGTATTGGCGCGCCATTGGCTCGGCTCGAGGCAGAAATTGCGATCAATACCATCCTGCGTCGATTTCCAACTTTGCGACTTATGAGTCAATCACTAGAGTGGGAAGAGCTGCTCGCACTTCGTAAACTGAAATCGCTGAAAACGTCGATATAGGATCCACAATTGGGAACACCCACTTCGCGATGGGGGCACTGAAGCGGCTAGCGGAAACCCGACCGCTGACGTCAACCTGACCCGTTCCTCGACCGCAGCGGGGTCCAATGAACGGTGAGCTCGAAATGAAAAAGAGCAGCTATCCTGAACAGTCGGTTTCGGCGCTTCGGCACATGCCCTGGGGACTCGTCGCCTTGCTCCTGGCCTACAGCTTCGTCAGCTGGCTCAATCGCGTCAGCATGTCGGTGGCGGGTACGGAGAAAATCATTCCCGAGGGCGTCCTTTCCGAAACCCAGATGGGAGACATCTACTCCGCACTGGTCCTCACCTATACCGTGTTCATGTTGCCAGGCGGTTGGTTCGCCGACCGTGCTGGGCCCCGCCTGGCCCTGATCCTCATGGGACTTGGCTCGGCCGTATTCGCGGCTATGACCGGAGTGGCTGGGCAGTTTCTCGTACCGACAACCGGCCTGTACGTCGGACTTCTGGCCGCGCGGGGGTTGATGGGCG
Organism: Acidimicrobiia bacterium; assembly: GCA_016871215.1. Taxonomy (GTDB): domain Bacteria; phylum Acidobacteriota; class Terriglobia; order Versatilivoradales; family Versatilivoraceae; genus VFZK01. Next base: position 6,160 of record VFZK01000227.1, read on the forward strand.
TATTCACCGCACCGATCTATCCGGCGTCCGCCTGGGTAGTGTCGCTCGAGGTGCCCGAGAACCGCCGCGCGGAGGCAAATGGTCTGATCATGGGAGCAGCTCTCCTCGGCATCGCCGCAGCGCCGTTCGCTTTCGGATTTCTGATGGACTGGCTCCGTTGGCCGGTCGCCTTTGTTGTCATGGGGGGCATCACTGCGGCCTTGGCGGTCGCTTGGATGCTCGTCACCTCCCGCCGGTCATTGCGAGGACTCGATGCACCGACAGTGATTTCTGCGGGTACCCGTAACCAGCACCGCTCCCCTTGGTGGGACCTGCTGCGCAATCGAAGGCTCTTGTTCCTGACCGCCGCCTACGCCTTCATCGGCTACTACGAAAACCTGTTCTTTTTCTGGAGCCAGTACTATTTCAAGGACGTGATGCATTACGGGAAGGAGACCAGCCGCGTCTACTCCACCGTGCTGTACGTGGCGATGGCCCTGGGCATGTTTACGGGGGGATTGCTGGCAGACCGGGTGAGCTACGCGACCGACTCGCGCCGGGCCCGGCTGCTGGTGGCGGTCTGCGGGCTGCTCGGTGGAGCGGCTTTCCTGAGCGTCGGGCTCGCCGTGACTCAGCCGCATCTAGTCGTCGCCAGTCTTTCGCTGGCGCTGGCAGCCGTCGGGCTTTGCGAGGGGCCGCTCTGGGCCATGGCTGTCGAGTCGGGAGGCCGACGCGGCGGCACCGCAGCGGGGATTTTCAACACCGGTGGCAATTTCGGCGGCATCTTCTCGCCGGCCATTACGCCACGCCTGGCTGTTGCCGTAGGCTGGACCAGCGCCGTCGCCGTTAGCGTCGGGGGCTGTCTGGTCGGCGTTGTTTTTCTAGCCTTCGCCAGTTCCAGCAAACCGTTTGTGGAATACCAGAATACTGAATAAATCCGAGCGGGCTGCTTTCAAGAAGGACGGGATCTTTCTGATCGCTGGGAGCAGGCGCTGGTGATGAAGAAACTGACGGAGCTGGCCTGGTAGAAGGTACAGAAATCAAAAACGCAGATTTGACGAGAGTTCCAGGAAATGCAACAAAGCCAATCAGGACTCAAAGCTTGTGTTGAAGAGTATCGCAATCAGAATCCCCGGTCACGAGAGCTGTACGAACGAGCGCTCAAGATCTTGCCGGCCGGGAACACCCGGGCTAGTGTTCTCTTCGACCCGTTTCCGACCTACATGGTCCGGGGGGAAGGGTGTCGCGCCTGGGATGTTGATGGTAACGAAAGGATCGATTTCCTCAACAACTACACTTCGCTCATACACGGTCACCGCGCTCCACAGGTTATTGCGGCCTTGGAGCAACAGCTGGGACGAGGGACCGCGTTTGCCTCGCCCACGGAACATGAGCTGCAGCTCGCGGAGTTGATCCAGCAGCGCGTGCCTTCGCTGGAACGCCTTCGCTTCACCAGCTCGGGCACAGAAGCAACTCTAATGGCTATACGGACGGCTCGCGCTTTCACCGGCCGAGACAAGATTGCCAAGATCGAGGGCGGATTCCACGGCGCCCACGAGCATGTCCAAATCAGCATCTCACCTAATCTGGATCGGGCAGGCCCCGAGGATCACCCGGTCGGGCTGGCGGAAGGCCCGGGCATACCTCAAAACGTGCTCGATAATGTGGTCGTGATCCCCTTCAACAATCCGGCTGCAATCGAGAGCATTCTGGATCCGATCGCGAGGTCAGTCGCGGCCATCATAGTAGAACCGGTGATGGGAGCGGGCGGCATCATTAAGCCGACAGCGGGCTTCCTAGCCTTCCTCAGAGAATATACCCGTCGCCACCAGATGCTTCTCATCTTTGACGAAGTGATCGCATTTCGCCTGTCCTTCAACGGGGCCCAGGGCTATTTCGGTGTCACTCCCGATTTGACTTCTCTGGGAAAGATCATCGGCGGTGGACTTCCCGTCGGAGCTTTCGGAGGCCGGGCCGACATTATGGCGGTCTTCGAATCGCCACGGGGCGGCGGGGTCACGCATCCGGGGACGTTCAATGGCTATCCCCCGGCCATGGTAGCGGGGATTGCCACTCTGGAGGCTCTGACTCCTGACAGTTTCACTCAGCTGGAACAATCAGCCTCACGAATGGCTGCTACTTTGGAACGACTGTTCGCCAAACACCAGTTCCCGGCACAGGTAACACAGATCGGCTCCTTGTTCAACATCCACACCAGTACCCACCCGATTTCCAACTATCGCACTTCGGCAAATCACAACGTCCCGCTCAAGCATGCCCTCCACCTGGGACTGCTCAATCATGGATTCGTACTGGCTCCGCGAGGAATGGGCTGCCTTTCCACGGTCATCGGCCAAAGTGAAATCGATTCCTTGGTGCAAGCGGTGGAATCGGTGATCGGGATTATCGGGCGGGGCGATTTGTCGAATTGAACGATGGTCGCCGAATGGAGTCACTCATGGCTTCTCGGTTGATATCATAGGACACGCAGGTCCAAAGTAAACTCAGACCTCCTGATCTGGGGGAATTTTGGATGAGCCGATTTCGAAGATGAGCTTGAGTTTGGTGCCAGGGAAGACCGTTTGAGTTTCATTGAGTGTGGCGCAGAGCTGCCCGATGGCCTGATCGTGG
>VFZK01000228.1 GCA_016871215.1 Acidimicrobiia bacterium
TGCCGCCCCGCTCACCGCACGGGTCTTCAGCTGACCCGGCCCTGTTTTTGAATCCTTTGCTCTTTGAAGTGGACGCCGCCGCACGCACCCCCCTTTCAGTGGGACCGCGTAGAAGTGTGCGGACGCTCGCCCCGAATCTGTCTCTAAGTCTCCGAAAAGCTTCATCCAATGCCCGTTTTCACGACTCAGCGCCGACCAAAAGTATCTGCCCAGTCTTGGTGCATACAATTTTATGCACCAAGCACCAAACCAAAAGGCTGATTCGGTGCATAATTTGGGTTTCAACAAGTCAACGCGACGCTTGTATCCCTGGACAGGGCACTTCTATTCCCGAAAAACAGAAAAATCCCAAAAAAAAGCAGGAATCAGATCCCTGCCCTTCCAATCCAGCTTTTCGCCAAGGGGACTATGTTCAGTGACTATTTCTTTGCCTCGATCTTCTTCACGGTGATGCTGTCCCCTTTCGCTGCGCCTTCGACCACGACTTCATGCCCGACGTGCTCCTTGGCTAGCGCCTGGTTGTCCAGTGCATAGGTCTTCTTATCCGACGGGCTGTAGAGGACCAGCTTTTGCCCCCCCTCAGCACACTTCAATGCGCACTGTTTATGCTCGGCCTTGGCCCCATTCGCTCCGCACTTCGCGTCCGTGATCCAGCCCGTGTGCTGGTGATGATCCGCCATCAAGGCGAAACTCAACGACAGAACCATACATAGCCCCAGCAACACCACAAGCCTGATTCTCATGTATTCCTCCTTAGTGGAATATTTAGTTGATGTATTCAATAGCATATCAGCGACGGAATGCAAGGGCTTTGTTTCGTTTTTTTGTGGTTCCATTCACCCAACCTTGCCAGCTGGGCTCCAACGCATCCGGCTGCGCGGCCCGAACCGTTGGGACCGAAGGCAGAAGCAGTGAGGGGCAAACCCCGGAGCCGCCAAGCCACAGTACGATGAGATGCCCGTTCCAAAGGGTCGCCGGGCTGGGAATCTGTGGTACTGTTCTGGCATGGCCTGTGCCGATCTACTTCCGAGCCTTCCCATAGGCTCCAGAGTGCTTTTTGTTCGCTTGCGCTCTTTAGGGGATACCGTCCTTTCGACCCCGCTCTATTCCGCCTTGAAGCGCTGGCGCCCTGACTTGAGGATCGCTGTCCTCGCCGAGACGCCGAACGATCAGGTGCTGGCAAACAACCCAGACATCGAGCAGGTACTCCCGGTATCAGGGGAACGGGATCTCGTGCGCTCGTTTGCCTCGAGAGTCCACGCGTTGAAAGGAATCCGAAAAGCACGATTCGATTGCTGCATCAATCTACACGGAGGTTCGACTAGCGCTTGGTTGACGCTGCTTAGCGGCAGCGCCCGCCGCGTCGGTCTTAAGAGTTTTCGCAACGGATTTGCCTACACACACATTTTGGAGGTACCCAGTCGAAAGGGCGACGGCACGAAATGGCATACGGTGGAGTATCAGATGGAATGGCTTCGCCGTCTCGGTCTGCCGCCAGGAGCGATTCCACCACTGCGCGTCGTGCCACCAGCCCAGCAGGAGAGTTCCGCTCGCAGCCGCCTGAACAAGCTGGGCATTACCCCAGGCGCCCGCTACGCGCTGATTCAGCCTGCGTCGCGGTTCTTCACGAAAGAGTGGACACCTGAGGGATTTGCCAAGGTGGCTGAGTTTCTAGTCCAGGAACACGATCTCCAGGTTCTGCTTTCTGGAGGTCCGGGCGAGGAACCGAAGCTTCGAAACATTCGTCAGCGATGTAACGAGCACATTCACGACTGCAGCAGCATTTTGCTTGGGGAGCTGCTGTGGGTGCTTCGCGGAGCTAGATTGTTTGTCGGTAACGACAGCGGGCCGGCGCATCTCGCGGCTGCGATGGGCGTGCCATCGGTGATTCTGTACGGATCGTCGGACGCGGGAGTCTGGCATCCGTGGATGGCACCCTATCAACGGGTTCAGAATTCCTTCGACTGCAATCCATGCCCTGGCTACCGCTGTCTCGTTTACGACGAGCCCAAGTGCATCCTGAGTATCACCGTTTCTCAGGTACAGTTGGCAGTGAACGCAGCGCTGCGCGCTGGCGCGGTGCACGCTCCGCGCAGTCCGGCAGAAATTGACAAAAGTCCGGCTCCCAAGTAGGTTTGGTTGCCGTCTCTGCGATGAAAGGAGCAGGTGATGATTTCACGGATCAAAGACTTCGAGCTTCTCTGGATGCAGGAATTCGATAAGACACAAAAAATCATGAAGCACATTCCGGACAAAGCGCTTGCACAGGCAGTCGACCCCGCAGGACGCTCCTTAGGGAGGCTGGCCTGGCACGTTACGACGACGATTCCGGAGATGATGGGCCAAACGGGACTGGAGGTTGCTGGGCCACACCACCAGCAGCCTGTTCCGCAAAGCATGAGCGAGATACGACGAGCTTACGAGCAGGCAGGACTCTCGGTTGTCGAGGCGGTGAGGTCCCAATGGACCGATGCCAGCCTGGAAACAACCGATGCTTTGTACGGACAGATGTGGAAAAAGGGGTACACCTTGACGGCGTTGATTCTTCACCAGAGCCACCATCGCGGCCAAATGACAGTGTTGATGCGGCAGGCTGGACTGCCGGTCCCCGGCCTGTACGGTCCCGCGCGTGAGGAGTGGGCACAGTGGGGCATGCCGGTGCCAGCCATTTGACCCTTCCCAAGGCCAGGCCCGAAGGAGTCGTGGCTTCCGAAAGCAGAATCATTGCTATGCCAAGTCGAGGAAACAGAAACGCCGGGATCGCCGGCAGCCTGGCAAGGATGAGCATTGCAGATCTTCTGCAGTTCATCGGAGCGGGTCAGAAGTCGGGCGATTTGCGCGTCAGTCGCGAGAGCGTCACGAACGAGATCTTCTTCGAAAAACGCGTCATTGTTGGTTCAACTTCGACTCACCCCAAGGTCGTTCGCTCGATTCTGTCGGGTTGCCCCTTTCACGAGGCGGAAAGTCTTCTGATGTTGAGAAAACTGCTCGATTCGAAGTCGATTGCGCTCCCAGTCTAGGCTTTGCCTAGTCCTCGAGGATCACGTGCGCGATGGCGTAGAGATCGGTGTGAGAAAGGCTGAGCCAGAAACGACGGGCGCTCATCTGGCGCGCGATCTCCAGTGCCTTGCCGCTCAAGATGAGAACGGGTTTTCCACTCAATTCGTTTCGGACCTCTGCGTCGTGCCAGCCAACTCCGTCGCGCCATCCGGTTCCGATGGCCTTGAAGGCAGCTTCCTTCGCGGCAAAGCGCGCCGCGTAATGCTGGTAGCGATGGGCCCGTTCTTCGCAGTACGCAATCTCGACTGCCGTGAAAGCGCGATTGCGCAGCCGCTCCCCTCGCCGCACCATGGCGAGCCGCAGCTTTTCGATCTCCACGATATCGGTCCCGATACCGACGATCATCGGATGTTCTCCTGAGATGAGTGCCCCGTTCCGCACGTCGAGCGATGGAATTTTCTTATACCACCAACGACTTTCGCCCTACAAGTGGCTGCGGCATGGTTTCAGTCTGCGTAAGGACCAGAATGGCGTGGAGCTGAGTTATGGGTTGAACGAGTACCAGGCGGCTGAAACTGTCTTGAAGAACCGGCAACGCCTGGTGCGGAGCGTCTCCGGGCGCGAACTGCCGCTGGCGACTCTGCGGCAGATGCATTCCGATTGCGTCTTTCGGGCCTCGCCAGCCTTACTCAACGATCCACCTCAAGGGGACGGCTGGGTGAGCGTGGAACCGCATCTGCTGGTTGCTGTCCAAACGGCTGACTGTTTGCCTGTGCTGCTCGTCGATCCCCCCAAAAGGGTTGTCGCGGCCGTGCATGCGGGGTGGCGTGGTGCGCTGATGAGGATTGTAAGAAAGGCTGTCCACCAAATGCAGACAGACTTTGGTTCAGAGCCCGTAGATTGCCTTGCGGTCGTAGGCCCAGCTATCGGGAGATGTTGTTACGAAGTCGGAGACGAACTCGTCGACGCTTTCTCGCGAGAATTCCAGAGCGCGGACGCCTTCCTCTTCAAGGCTCTCGGCAGCAAGGCCACTCGCTCGCACTCCCGGTGCATCGATCTCGCTGAAGTTTGCCGAGCTCAGCTATTGGAGGCAGGGCTGACGCCAGAGAACATCCTTACCGGCGGGCCCTGCACCGCGTGCGATCGAGACCGGTTCTTTTCGCATCGGGCAGGCGCTGGCGAAGCAGGGCGGATGATGGCTGTGATTGGAATCGTCGATTGAGATTAATCGTCGGCAGTTGAAACGGCTTCTGTTCGGGCCAGTTCACCGGTAATCACCATCATCCCGCCTTGTGGCACTGAGCCGCGAATCTCTGCCTGGTTCGAGAAACGAGTGGTTTGCTGAGCTACCGGCTGCAACAAGTAACTGAGTGTCTCGATCCGATACTCACCTGCCATTAGTCCGTGAAGCGTCAGCTCGATCTTATCGGAGTTCGTGCAGTTTGCGACGTACACCTTCGACACAGTGTTACGGACGTTCACTTCTGATGTTTTCCCGGACCGAAGATACACGAACAGCTCGCTCTCCGACTCGATCTTCTGATCCGGCTCGACGAAATCGCCGATGGGCCAAAAGGTCCCTCCGGTCAAGCCCGGCTGGTGTGCGTGATAAAAGCCGAGCCAAGCTCGGGTGATTTCTGCGTGGGAGGGAGGACCCTCCAGCAGGTTCGCGCCAATGGCGGGCACTCCAGTGAAGACGGTCGTTGCAACGTACCGTGCCACGGTTGTGTCTTCGGCGTCCATCGGCCAATACATCTGGTCGGTGCCCATCACCACTCCGTCGCTGAAGGGACGCATCATTAAGGTGCAAAGCCGCATCGCATCGAAGTCTCCAGGAAAGTCGATGCTCTGCCAAAGATTTGCGAAACGCTTGTTGTTCAGATTGGCGCTCGGATAACGCACTTCGACGGTCGCGTTAGGGTTGGTCTCGAGAATCGATCGCTTGATGGCTGCCTGGGAGCGCTCGAAACCACCTCCGACCGGCGCTGTGTGCCGGTGTTGGGACTCGCAAAGAAAAGGCACGTTTTCTTGGAAATCCAACCAGTAGCCATCGGAAGGGTTGTCTGAACCGACACGACGGAACAGCTCTCTCAGATAGGTTGGTGTGGCTGGAGTCCGCGGGCACAGGTTGACGTTTTCCGCCAGGCGGTTCTCCATCTCAACCGTCGCCGGAAAGGATTCATCTCCGCCGTGGTACCGACCCCGTGCCTTGTCGAGAACGACGTGGGCTTCCTTCGTCTCATCGTAAAAAACGCTTTCGCGACCCACAGCGTAGGGCGCGAGCCACAGAACGACATTCATCCCAACATCCCGGCGCGCCCATTGAAGAAATTCTGCGAAGCCAGGCAGCTTATCCTCTGGCGGAAAGTAGTTACCCAGACTGCCTTCTAGCCAGCGTGGCAACTCGCCCGCTTTAGACTCCCACCCCGAGTCGAAAAGATACGACTGAAATCCCTAGCTCCTTGGCTTGGGCGAGAGTTCTCCAGCACAGCTCCATGCTGGTATTGTCGCCAGCCCAATACCAAACATCGTAGAGTGGATAGTTAGCGGTTGATTAGGCCAGCGACGTTGTGGTCAATACTCGCGATTGTGATCCTTGAGCGATGACGCTGCGGAAAATTGTAGTGGTGGTCCGTAAGCGCTGATCGGCGATTAGAGGTTTTGGGACCCGACAGCTCGCGGTTGCAGCACAAACCACTTTGCGTTGCTCCTCGGTGCGAGAGCGTTGCAGCCCCTTCAGCCTCGCCAACTCGGATTCGGAGAAGGCGAGAGCAGGCTTCAGTTTTCTGAATGGCATAGCATCCTCCTTTTGGAGGAGTATGCCACAAGCAAGCTAGGAAGCTGCGAGCGATTGCCAGATAGACCAGTTGCTTGGACTGGTCGTGAACCACCAGCTTGTCGTACCCCAAACCTTTCAGTGCACCGCCCCAAGGCCTTCACAGCGGATTGCGCCGATGCCTTCGAAAAGCGGCGACTTGGTAACCCCGAGAACCGGGATAGAACTTCGCCGCACAAACCGGCAATGAGACAGGAGACAACGATCAGCGGGTTATCCGAGCCGAGCGGATCGACGCCCGTCCGAGTCTCTTTGAACAAGAGATAAGAGCGCAGCAATCCCTCTCCCGGATAGAGCCGGAAAACCTCTCTGCCCGAAACCGGCCCTCCGTGAGGCCGACATGCAGGATCTTCCCGTTTGTAGCTGCAAGGCGAGTTCATCGCGCAGCAGACTCATTTCCACTGCGATTGGCGATCCCCTGCAAAGCTTTCAAGACATCGGGATCGCCCGGTTTGATCTTCAGGGCCAGGCGCAGCTGTTCCTCACCATTCTTCAGATCGCCCGAGCGACAGTAGATCAGCCCCAGGTTCTTGTGGATATCCCCAAGCAACTTGCATTGCCGGCAGACCTGCAGCGCCTCCTTAAGATGTGCGATCGCCTGCGGCCAGTCGCGTGCGCTGGCTGCGGCCAGCCCAAAATCTCCCAGTGTGTCCGCCTGATCGGTCATCTGACGCTTCTTCTGGAGTGCAGCGAAGCGCTCTTGGTAGAGACGCGCTTGCTGAGGATTCTCCTTCTGCAGCGCACGCGCCAGGCTGTAGAGTGCCTCGGCATGTTCCGGATCGACCTCGGCGGCCTTCTGCCATTCCAGTATGGCCTCTGCGGTTCGACCGAGTTGAGAGAGGTTTTGAGCAAGCAAGTGATGGGCGGCAGCGTTCTGCGGTTCCAGCGCCGCCACGCGCTGCAGAAGTTGCGCTGCCTTGAGGCTATTCTTCTGCTGGCGTTCCAGGAGCGCCAGCAGATAGAGCGCCGGCGACAGCTCGGGAGCGAGCTGACAGGCCCGATCAAGATCCCTTCTTGCCTCGTCATAGCGGTGCAGATCAAACAGCACGCGCCCCTTGTTATAATGAGCCGCCGGGGCACTAGGAGCGAGACGGACGGCCTCCGAGAAAGCTTTAAGGGCATCCTCAAGATCGTCATTGTCAGCAAGGGCAATTCCCAGGTTTAGATGGGACTCGGCCGAGTTCGGCCGCAAAGCCACTACTTTTTGAAACGTCTGTGCCGATTCCGAGTTGCGCCCCAAGCGCGCCTGCACCATGCCCAGCGCGGTTAACGCTCCGGCATCGCCGGCATCCAGCTTGAGCGCAGCGCTGATTTCCTTTTCAGCTTCCGCAAAGCGGCCCAATGCCGCCAACGTCAGCCCCAAGCTGAGATAGGCATGCAGGTATTGAGGATTATTCTCGAGTGCCTGTCGAAACAGCTTTTCCGCGAGATCGTGCCGGTTCTGCTGTCGGTAGAGCGTCCCCAGGTTGTATTGCGCCTCTGCAAATTGAGGGTCGAGGTCCAGCGCGGCTTGCAACTGTTTTTCGGCGGCCGGAAACCGGCCGCTGATAATGTAAAGAAATCCCAGCTCGTTCCGCGCCATGGCGAACTTGGGATCAAGCTCGACCGCTCGCTCCAGGGCCTGTTGCTCACCTGCCTGATCGGCCAGCTTGTGGAGAGCCAGAGCCAGATTGTAGTGGGTCTTGGCATTGCTGGGGTCGAGCTTCAGGGCCTCCCGATAGAACTGCGCTGCGCGCTGCGGGTTCCCTTCCTCCAGCAGCTTATTACCCGCGCTGCCTTTGCCGCCGCCGATGTCCTCTTCCTGGTTCTGTCGCTTCTTCTGCTGAATAATCTGAAGCTCTTCTCTGGCTTGTTCCGTTTCCTTGAGACTGCGCAGCACTAAGGCCAGTTGGTAGCGGGCATCTTCCCAGCCGGGGTTCAAACGCTTGGCCTTTTCCAGGTAATCCCGGGCCTCCTCCAGTTTGCCAAGCCGGGCCAGGACAAAGCCCAGGTTGTAGGACACATCCGCGTGATCCGGGCCGAGCTTGTCGGCCTGGCGCAACTCGACTTCGGCGGCAGCATAATTGGCAACCCCGCGCAGCACCAGACCGCAAAGATAGCGCGCTTCGAAGTCGTTCGGGGTTTGGCGCGCGCACTCCTGAATCTCCGGCAGGGCGGCGTCATATTGGAAATCGGAGACCAGCGCCTTCACCAGCGAAACCCTCGCAAGCTGATTCTTCGGATCGAGTTGTAAGGCTTCTCGATAAGCCTGGGCAGCCTCTTTGAAGCGCTTCTGTTGCGCATAGACCGTGCCTAGATTGAACGGCACTTCGGCGGCTCGAGGATCGCTCTGGCGCAATTTCTGCAACAGCGTGATGGCTTCACCGAAATTACCGTTCTCGGAGTAAGCCAAAGCCAGAACCAGTTGCGGGCTAAACTGATTTGGATCCTGGGCCACCGCTCGCTTGAGATAGGTGATCGCGGCATTATACCGCTTCTGTGCGGTTAAGACCTGGCCTAGGTAATAGAGCGCCAGGGACCCGTCAAAGTCGTGAGCCCTCCCTTACGGTCGGGCTACTGAACAACCGCGTGGGCCAAATCAGTAGCCCTCGCGTTAGCAAGGGCTCGACCTCGACTCAACGACTTACGAGACTTTGACGGGACCCTGATCACGGAACCGAATCAGAACAGCAGGGATATCAGCAACGGCAGGGACAGCTACAAGAACAGATGCAACATCTGGACCGGGAGATCGACACGCTCAAACAGCAGCGCCACCAGACTCCCCATCACATCCCCGTCAAGTCCCTGCCGGAACAAGACCGCTTCACGCGGCTCCGCACCGAGCGGAAACATTTTGTCGATACCATCAAAATGATTGCCTACCGCGCCGAAACCAGTCTGGCTTCGCTGCTG
>VFZK01000229.1 GCA_016871215.1 Acidimicrobiia bacterium
AAGGAGAGGCTTTGAAAGCAAGAACATTATGCAGCATTATTTATGACGCTATGTATAACAGGATTTTGACTAGGCTCCTTCAGTTCCTCTCTTTCAATTTCTCTCGCGTTCTGCCACTGCGCTCTCTGCTTCCCGGGTTCACGTGCTCCTGGCAACCAACTCGGTAGGCTTCTCGGATGCAGCCACAAAAACCGCGATCGAAGTCGCTTTCCGAAGTGAGACGAAAGACGTGAAGGTGGTTGCGCGGGGAATAGGTTTCGATCTTCTCGAATTGGGGAGAGTCATGGCGTTGCGCGAGCACGAGGTGGCACTTCAGCGCCGCAAATCGCATGCGTACCTGAAGCGCGATGGGGTTCCTCTGAGGAATGACGGTGACCGGGCCGTGCTCTCTGGCGATGGCTACGAACCGGTCAAAGAGCCGGCGCATGAACGGTTCGCTCCTGGCGAACAGAGGTTCGAGTTCGAAAACTCCACAAGAGTGCCATTGATTCTTGGTGGTGAATCGCTCGCCACAACGGGGAGACCTCCAGAGATCCGGCTTGCGGCTCCACTCCGAGCGTTTATGCGGCCTGGCCAACTGAGCCTCTCTTGTTGAAGTCCGAAATGGCGCGCAGCCAATGTGGCCCACACTTCTGAACTCGGCCACAGCAAGGAATTGACAGATCGGCTTCATCCTATCTAGGATCAAGCCCGCGTTCAACTGCAGCGCTCGAGAAAACAAAGGTTCCGTTGAGGTTCTGTCGCCCGTTGTGTCCAGCTGGACCCTTGCTGGCGCTCGGGCTGCCGCTTTTCGCCTAACGGGACTGTTCGGTAAGTTGACCGCCTGTAAAGGCTCAGAGTTCGAGGGAGTCATTGCCCAAGAGCAGACGCGGGGAGGAGTCGTCGGCGTGAAGATCAAAGATGTGGAAGCGATGGTGTTGCAGTCTTCACGGCAATACGCAGCGCCGTCGCGTGCCGAAGAGTCGCACGGGATCGGCTCGATGCTGGTGATCAAGGTGACGACGGACGCGGGGATTTCTGGGTACTCCGATGTCGAGACACAGCCGCAGGTTGGGAAGGCTGTGATCGATGCGCCGGCGGGTGGTACCGGTATGATCGACGGGCTGCGCCAGGCGCTCATCGGCGAAGATCCGTTCGAGGTCGAGAGGCTCTGGCACAAGATGTATAAGTGCTCGGTCTACTATGGCCGGCGGGGAGCGGCCATTCAGGCTCTGTCTGGCGTGGACAATTGCTTGTGGAGCATCATCGGCCAGGCAGTGAAGCAACCCATCTGCAAGCTTCTTGGCGCGTGCTGGCGGAACAAAGTGCGCGCCTACGCCAGCACGCTGTTTCGGCCGACTCCAGAGGCCATGGCTGAAGCTTGCCGCAGCTACATCGACCAGGGCTTTACAGCGGTCAAGTTCGGCTGGGGAGCCTTCGGACAGGATCCCAAGCTGGACGTGGAGCTGGCGCGAGCTGCCCGGGAGGCGCTAGGGCCGGATCGGGAGTTGCTGATCGACCCGGGTTGGGCCGTGGAACGTACGGCGGATGAGTGCGTTCGTTTGGTCCGAAGCCTCGAGCCGTTTCGCCCGTTCTTCGTCGAAGACTGTCTGCCGCCTGAGGATTATGACGGATACGCCAGATTGGCCAACTCTGTTGAGACTCCAATCGCCGCAGGAGAACAAGAGGCCACACACTGGGGATTTCGCCAGCTGATCGAGCGGGGCAGGATCGATATCGTTCAACCCGATCTGAGCCGCTGCGGCGGTTTGACTACGGGGCGCCGCATTGCCCACATGGTTGAAGAACACAACATTGGCTTGATCCCGCACGCCTGGAGCTCCGACATCCTCACGGCAACGACTCTGCAGTTCCTTGCCTACACAAAGAAAGCCGACTTCATCGAGTTCAACGTCAGCAGCGGGGAGATCAGCCGCCAGCTCGCCAAAAACCCAATTGTAATGAAGGATGGCCACCTGGAAATCCCCGACCGGCCTGGCACTGGAATTGAAGTGGACGAGGCGGTCTTGCACCGGTATCGGGTGCTGTAGCCAGAGCATACGCTCAGGACCGGCGCACCTGAACGGCTGCAATCGGATCAGCGGAGCCGGCGAATGGTGCGCCTGCTGCGTCCATGTCCCTTGCGTTGGCCGTGCCCAGGGAAAGCTGCTAGAATGCCGTCTTCTTTCGCTTGGGATCGTCGATCATGACTGTCTCTGGCTGAGAGCCCACCGTCGTTCTCATCGACTGCTCACCCTGGACGGTTCGAGTGGACTCGACGGATCGACCTTTCGGCACGGAAACTGTCACCTCCAAACTACGAAGTTTCTTGAAGCCTGACCCTGACCCAGCACGTCCTGGCTGAGGTGATGGGGTCAGAAGCTGGGCCCACTTCATGAAAAGCGTCGAGCAGCATCGCAGTGATATCGTAGAGATTGGACGGCGCGTCTACCGCCTGGGCTATGTGGCCGCCTATGACGGCAACATCAGCATCCGTCTGGAAGACGGCAACATCCTCTGTACCCCGACCGCGATCAGCAAAGGCTACATGAGCGAGGGCGACCTGGTCATTGTGAACGGAGAAGGGAAGATGGTTTCCGGCGCTCGGAAAGTCTCTTCCGAGATCGCGATGCATCTCCTGATTTACAAGCTGCGGCCCGACGTGCTTGCCATCGTTCATGCCCATCCACCCTGCGCAACGGGCTACGCTGCGGCAGGAATGCCTTTGAACAAGGCGCTGGTTGCCGAAGTGGTCATGACGTTCGGTTGCATTCCTCTGGCGCCCTACGGCACCACGGGCACCGCGGAGCTGACGGAAGCGATTCGTCCGTTTGTGCCCAGCTACGACGGAATTCTCTTAGCTAACCACGGCGTCGTCACTTACGGGAGCGACGTGTACCAGGCGCATGCCAAGATGGAAACCGTGGAACATTTCGCTCGGATCAGCCTGACAACGCGCATTCTGGGAAAGGAAGTCTTGTTGACTTCAGACGATGTCAGCAAGCTGCTCGTGGCGCGCGAAAAGTACGGCATCAAAGCGCCTGTCAAGCTCTCTGACACTTGTCCCACAGTTCAGCCCGAGCCAGTGGAGGGCACGATTACGTTGACGAAAGAGGAACTGGTCGATATCATCCAGGCTGCTCTGGAATGCCTTAGGCACGAAAAACACTAGATTAAATAACGATTCGCCTGCCGGAATTACTGCGAGTTCCGGCCTGGGGAGAGGAAACAGCGATGGGTGAAGCTCTAGGGATGATCGAAACGCGGGGCCTGGTCGCCATGATCGAAGCCTCGGACGCCATGGTTAAGGCGGCCAAGGTGACGTTGGTGGGCTGGGAAAAGATTGGGTCCGGCTATGTGACTGCGATCGTTCGCGGCGACGTGGCTGCTGTGAAGGCTGCGACGGATGCCGGAGCTGCCGCTGCGAGGCGTGTCGGCGAGCTGATTAGCGTCCATGTCATTCCGCGGCCGCATTCGAACCTGGAAGATGTGTTGCCCATCGGCAAAGCCAGCAAGTAAGGCCAGGGAAGAGTATCGCCTATGATTCTGGCGCGCGTCCTGGGTACCGTGGTTGCCACTCGCAAGGATCCCCGCCTCGAGGGTAAGAAGCTCCTGGTGGTAAAGCCGATAGATCCATCGGGAAAAGACGAAAGCGGTTATCTGGTCGCTGTCGACACAGTCAGTGCCGGTTACAAAGAGAGAGTCTTGGTTGTTTCCGGCAGCTCGGCCAGAATGGCCGGAGGGTGCAAAGATTGCCCAGTCGACACCGCGATTGTGGGGATCGTGGATAGTGTCGAAGTCGGTTGAGATCGGAAGCCAGTTCAGGTACTTCTCTCGTTGGCTTGCCTTCCTGCCCGCATTCGGGATTCCGAGGTGAATAGCGTCTACAAGTCCAACCTTGAGCTGAGGTTGCTGTGCCGGGGAAGGCAGTCTTCTTCATCTTCACGGCCCTTCGAGGAATCTAGCGAGCGATGCAACTCGGGCGCGTGATTGGGAACGTTGTTTGTACGATCAAGAGCGATGCTCTGGAAGGCAAGAAGCTGATGCTCGTGCAGCCTCTGGACATGAATCTCAAGGAAAGGGGCCGAGCCATCGTAGCTGTCGATAGCGTGGGCGCCGGAAGCGGCGAGCTGGTCTACTGGTGTCGAGGCAAGGAAGCCTCTTTCCCATGGCCTGACCAGGAAGTGCCGACTGAAGCCTCCATCGTGGGGATTATTGACGAATTGCATCGCAGCTAGCGTATGTTGATTGGCAGAGTCATCGGCGACGTTGTTGCCACTCGCAAGCACTCGAGCCACGAAAGCCAGAAACTGTTGGTTGTTCAGCCTCTGAACCTGGATGGCTCCGACCGAGGCAACCCAGTGCTGGCAGTGGATGCTGTCGATGCCGGCGTAGGGGACCAAGTGCTGGTGACGCAGGAAGGCTGGTCGGCGATGACCTCGGTGAGCCGGCCCATGTCGCCGATCGATATGTCGGTCATTGGTGTCATTGACCACATCGAGTTGGCAGAATGATCGACGAAAGCTTGATTCAATCCATCGTCCACAACGTCGTGCACCGGCTGCAGGCTGGAGCGCTTGAGAAGGAAAAGCCGGCAAGCCCGGGACCCAACGCACCCTTACGCCGCCAGGTGCTCGTGGAAGACCTCTATCAGAATTATCGGGCCCGATACCTGCCCACAACACCCTTCGAAGAGCGGATCTCCCACGAATTTTTCTCCAGCCTGCCTGTTGAGCTGGGGCGGCCGCTTGTTTGCCTCTACGAAAGACATCAGCCTTGCGACCACTGTGGTCGGTGCGAGGTTCGCGGATTCTGACCCCCTGGCGCGATGATTGCCCACCTCTCCGGCAAGCTCCTCAGCAAGCAGCCCAATCAAGTGATCGTCGATGTTCATGGCGTTGGATATGAAGTACAGGTGCCGCTTTCCACGTTTTACGAGATCGGCGAGATTGGCGGTCCTGTGGAGCTTCGCATCTACACGCACGTGCGCGAAGACACGATCGCCCTGTTCGGTTTCCAAAGCCCGAAAGAGAAACTGATGTTCGAACAGGTGACTTCGATCTCTGGCATTGGCCCGAAGCTGGGGATCACCATTCTCTCGGGCATGCCTGTGGACGAACTGGTCACCGCGATCCGCCAGAGCAATCTGGCCCGGCTGACATTGATTCCCGGGGTTGGAAAGAAAACGGCCGAGCGTCTGGTCGTCGAGTTGCGCGACAAGCTGGCCAAGCTGGGTACGGAGGCGGCTAGCGAACAGGCGGCGGTGCGGAGCAGTTCGCAACAGGAGGAAGACGTGGTTTCGGCGCTCGTCAACCTGGGCTATGCCAAGCCCTCCGCAGAGAAGGCCGTCCGCGCAGCCGCCTCCGCTTCAAGTGCGGAACTGCCTTTCGAGGAATTGCTTCGCGGCGCACTTCGCCAGCTCTCGAGGTAGATGTGCTACGATCCGAGACATTGGAGACGTTCTGGTAGAGGTCGATGAGAGGCGCCACAGGGCATAGTCCGTTAGGCACGACGTTACCAGGATTTTGTTCTCGTTTTTCTCGTGCTCGTCGTCGTCCTCGGCCTTTGGATTCGAGGACGAGGACGATTCCCGGGATATCAAGGGCGCGAGCCCTTGGTTAGTTGGTCCTGGTAGTGTCCTCAGTAGGGCGGTCGAGTCACGGTGTGTGTGCCAGACGCGTTCGGTCGAGCGAGTCCTGGTTTTGCAACAGAGCTTATGGAAGAACGCATCGTTGCAGGCAGCCGTGTTGAGGATGAGCAGACTTTCGAGCTGAGTCTGCGCCCCAAGTTCCTCAAGGAATATATCGGGCAGCAGCAGGTCAAGGACAACTTGGCGATCGCTGTGGCGGCGACACGCTCTCGCGGCGAGGCCATGGATCATGTGCTTCTCTATGGTCCGCCCGGGTTGGGCAAGACGACCCTGGCTACCGTGATCGCCAACGAGTTGGGCGTTGGACTGAGATTGACCTCGGGTCCGGTCATTCAGATCAAAGGCGACTTAACGGCCATTTTGACCAACTTGCAGGAACACGATGTCTTGTTCATCGACGAGATCCATCGCCTGCAGCCGCAAATTGAAGAAATCCTGTATCCGGCTATGGAGGATTTTAAACTCGATCTTATCATTGGCCAGGGCCCCAGCGCGCGCAGCGTGACGCTTCCGTTGCCCAAGTTCACCCTGATTGGCGCGACCACGCGGGCAGGGATGATTACGCCGCCGCTGCGGTCGCGATTTGGCATTGTTCACCGGCTCGACTTCTACAGCGACCAAGACCTGAAAGTCATTCTGAAGCGGTCTGCCGACATCTTGCAGATTCACATCGACGATTCGGGCGCCGAGGAAATCGCGCGCCGCTCGCGTGGCACTCCAAGAGTGGCGAACCGGTTGTTACGCCGGGTTCGCGACTTTGCCCAGGTGAAAGCCGACGGGGTGATCAGCCGTGCCGTCGCCAACGATTGCCTCGCGATGTTGGCGATCGACAATCATGGCTTCGAAGAGATGGACAAAAAACTGCTGCTAACGATTATCGAGAAGTTCGGCGGTGGCCCGGTTGGTATCAACACCATCGCAGCAGCCATCAGCGAAGAAGTCGAAGCGATCGAAGACATCTACGAACCTTTCTTGATCCAGAAGGGCTTCCTCAACCGCACTCCACGCGGCCGGATGGCGACGCGCCTGGCTTACGAACACCTTGGTTGTCCGATGGTGCCTGGGCCGATGAATCTGTTCTAAACTCGCCGCGGCCTTCCTGAGGTTGCAGGAAGACGGCCCGAGCCGGCTTGCCAGGACTTCACCGAACTGCCCGGCGAAGGCTCGCCTGAAGCCTTGCAGTCCGAGTTAGTTCGCCACGCCGCGAAATTGTCCCATGGCAAGCGCAAGCCGCAGCTCCAAGACAAGGCATGTCGCCTTCTTAAGCCTCGGCTCGAATATCGGAGACCGGCGAGGTCACTTGAAAACGGCCTGCCAGGAGCTGGAGGCGCTGGGTGTGAGGGTGGAGGAAGCGTCCCCTTGCTATGAGACGGAACCCGTAGGCTTCAAGGATCAGCCTTGGTTCCTGAATCAAGTTGTCCGCGTGTCCACCGATCTAGCGCCTAGGGAACTGCTACAAGCCTGCCTGATGACGGAACAGAGGCACGACCGCCGACGTGATGTCGATCAAGGCCCACGAACTCTCGATCTCGACATTCTTCTTTACGACGATCTGATCTTGCAGGATTCCCAGATCGAGATCCCTCATCCTCGCATGGCGTCTCGGCGCTTCGTTCTCGAGCCGCTAGCGGCGCTGGCGGCGAACTGGAGGCACCCCGTATTGGGCGTGACCTTCGCTGCATTGCTCGCGCGCTGCCCGGACGCGTCGCAGGTGCGCCGGCTGGAAGAAACCGGCTAGCGTTTTCAATGTTTTGCCGATAACATGTAAGCCATATGGGTCATTGCGTGCAGCGCGACGCCAGGCCCAGTATGTCGGCTGGAACGATGAGGAAGTCGTATGGTATTGGACCCCAACAACGAACAAGCAGCTAACAACGCCAGCAGCGAGAACATTCTGGAACTACCCGCAGAAGCTCAAGCCGTCAACCAGCCGCAGGTGCCGAGAAAGAGCGCCGCCAGGGAATGGCTGGAGAGCCTGGTATTCAGCCTGATCTTCGTGTTCTTCTTCACCAACTTCATTGCGCAGGCGACGCAGGTTCCGACCGAATCGATGCTGCCGACAATCCTGGTTGGCGATCACTTCTTTCTCGACAAGTTTGCCTTTCCTGCAAACTATCCAGAGTTCATGAACAAGGTCCTTCCGACCCGGGAAATCCGCCGAGGAGACATCGTGGCGTTCAAATCGCCTGGCGATCCCAAAGTCCCCTTCATCAAAAGGGTGATCGGACTTCCTGGTGAAACGATCGAGATTCGGGACAAGACAGTCTATATCGATGGGAAGGAGCTGGAGGAGCCCTACAAGCACTTTGTCGATCCGAACGTTTACGAACGAGGGTCAGGAATTCCCAATGACTACATCGCACGCGATAATTTCGGCCCTAAGGTGATTCCCCCTAACGCCTATTTCATGATGGGCGACAACCGCGACAACAGTAACGACAGTCGCTTCTGGGGAGTTGTCAATGCGAGAATGGTTATCGGAAAACCCCTGTTCATATACTGGTCCTACGACGCTCCCCGCTACGATCCGCGTTCGAAATCCGTGGTGGAACACGCGCGGGAGTATCTTTCCGTTGCCCTGAATTTCTTTTCCAAAACGCGCTGGAGCAGGACCGGAAAAATCCTTCGTTGAGCTGCTCGCTCGTGGCGCCATGATCGGTTGTGGTTCCCAGGTGCCTGCCCGGCGGAACGTCGGGATGTCCCTGCCTGCTTTTCCGATCGCTTCATTCGCGAGGCGGGTCGCCGGCAACGTCCATACTCGATTGTGGCCATCGGAACGAGAACAGCGTTTCCCAACATTGCAACGAACGCGAAGGCGACTTTCCAGTCTGGCACGGCCGTTGTGTCCGTCAAGCAGTCTGCCGGATTCCAATGACGGAGTTTCCACGACTGTAAGACAGCAAGAACGACGGCGAACGGAGGCGCTAGTGTATTGTCCAACAACTAACTGGGCAATAACAGGAAATTAGTTTATTGTCTGGGCATGCCGATGGTTTTGCCTCCACTGACGCTGAGTGCCACCGATCGAGGGGGAATCGAGCGCTGGTTGAAGGCCCACGG
>VFZK01000230.1 GCA_016871215.1 Acidimicrobiia bacterium
ATGACTTTGCTAAACCGGGCTACCGCGGCCATCGACATTCTGGTGGAGTTGATGGAGTCCGGTCTCGATGAGGGTGTCGGCGAGAATCATCCGGTTCATGCCGCCATCACTTACCTCCAGACTCATAGCGCCGAAGCGGAACGGATGAACTACGCGCGCGCGCGTCGGCTGGGTTTGCCGCTGGGCAGCGGCAACGCGGAGGCCACCTGCAAGAGCCTGTTCGAAGTGCGTATGAAGCGCTGCGGCGCACGGTGGAAGGAGGCAACGGGACAGCACATTGTGCAGCTGCGAGCCCTTGCCTTAAGTGACCGCTGGGGACCCGCCATCGAGTTGACACTTCGCCCGCTCCGTAAGGCTGTCCGTGCGTCGTGAGGCTAATGTCCAGTATGAGATCCACACTCGGGTGGAGGGCCTTGAACATCAAACCAAAAACTGGTTGCCGTTGGGACTTGGTGAGCCTGGGCGAAGTGATGCTGCGCCTTGATCCGGGAGACGGGCGCGTGGCAACAACCCGCACATTTCAGTGCTGGGAAGGCGGGGGAGAGTACAACGTGGCCCGAGGGCTGAAACGCTGCTTCGGGTTGGAAACAGCCCTTGTGACGGCCTTTGCCGACAACCCGGTGGGTCGCTTGATTCAGGATCTCATTTACCAGGGCGGCGTCGATCAATCGCATGTGCGTTGGGTGAAGTACGACGGCGTGGGCCGGTCGGTGCGCAATGGATTGAACTTCACAGAGCGAGGGTTTGGGGTGCGGGCGGCTTTGGGATGTTCTGACCGGGGGCACACCGCTGCGTCGCAACTGAAGCCCGGCGACATCGACTGGGAGCAGATATTCGGCCAGGAAGGTGCGCGCTGGTTGCATACCGGCGGCATTTTCGCGGCATTGTCGGAATCTGCGCCCCGAGTGGCGAAAGAGGCCATGCAGGCCGCTCACAAGCATGGCACAATCATCTCCTACGACCTGAACTATCGCGACTCGCTGTGGAAAGGGATTGGGGGCCAGCCAAGGGCGCAGGAAGTGAACCGCGAGCTGGCGCCTTTAGTCAACGTCATGCTGGGCAACGAAGAGGATTTCACCGCGGCTCTGGGCTTCAAGGTCGAGGGTGCCGACGCCCACTACACGAAACTCGAGGTTGCTCCTTTCCGCTGCATGATCGAACAGGCCGTGCAGCAGTTTCCGAATTTCGAAGTTGTGGCTACAACCTTGCGTTCTGCCAAAACAGCGACGCGCAACGAGTGGGGAGCGGTCTGCTATGCGGAGGGACAGCTCTTTCAGGCCCCGACTCGGGAAGACCTCGAAATCTTCGATCGCGTTGGAGGCGGCGATTCGTTCGCTTCTGGGCTGATCTACGGGTTCCTGGCCGGCAAAGGTCCGCAGTGGGCCGTGGAGTGTGGCGCCGCGCACGGAGCCCTGGCGATGACAACTCCGGGAGACACGGCGATGGCCACCTTGTCCGAAGTCGAAAAGGTAATGAAGGGCGGGGGGGCCAGGGTGGAGCGTTAGCCGGCGTTTGGAGATGCGTCGTTCTGGATCGGCTGCCAACTAGTCAAGGACTTCGCCCTTGATATTCCGTTTTGGTTGCCACGGTCAGTGCGTTGATTAGGTTGGTCGTGCGTAGTGGTGCATGCCACGAAAGGCCCACGGCCAGCACAAGGGGACGGCGGTCCCCGCCGCTGGGCTGGCCGTGGCGACCAAAACGAGAACAAAATCTTAGAAGCGTCGTGCATAGCAGGCAGGCTCGTTGGCAGCGAGTCACCCAGGTTCCCTTGGTGTTCCCCAAATCGCGGATGTGGTACGGTGGGCCCGCGATAGCAGTTGTGTAGCGCCGAAGGAACTGGACCCGACGAACGTTCGTTGCGATCACGCGACGTTTGTGCCTCCAAACCCTTGCAAACTGAGGTCTCATGAGCTCTCTCAAATCGACACAGGTCGCTCTTCAGAGCGAATTGCCTTGGTACAAGGACCTGACCGGCTACCACTGGTGGGTGTTGGGCGTGGCATCGCTTGGCTGGTTGTTTGACACGATGGATCAGCGCATTTTTGTGTTGGTGAGACAGCCAGCCATGGAAGCGCTGTTGCCAGCCGGTTCCGACGTGAAGTACTACAGCGGCATTGCGACGGCTGTTTTCATGGTGGGATGGGCAGCGGGTGGCCTTTATTTCGGGATGTTGTCGGACCGCTGGGGACGGGCAAAGACCATGATGCTGGCCATCGTGGTTTATGCAGGATTTACAGGCTTGTCGGCGTTGTCGCAGAACAAGTGGGACTTCATGGTGTACCGGTTCCTGACCGGCATCGGTGTGGGCGGAGAGTTTGCCGCAGGTGTGACCCTGGTCGCCGAGACCATGCCTGCGAGGGCCCGGGCGCACGCTCTGGGCATTCTGCAGGCCTTGTCGGCGGTAGGCAACATCATCGGCTCCGGCATCGGTTACTTCGTGCTTCCAAAATATGGCTGGAGGGCCATGTTCTGTGTGGGGGTTCTTCCGTCGTTGCTTGTGGCAGCCGTGTTCAATCGCCTGAAGGAGCCCGAAGCGTGGTTGCAGGCGCGCGAGGCCATGCGGCGAGGGGAGAAGAAACAACTCGGCGCGATTGGCGATTTGTTCCACGACCCGCGTTGGCGCCGTCATACGTTCATTGGACTGGCGCTCGCCATTTCGGGAGTCGTGGGCTTGTGGGGCATTGGTTTCTGGTCCCCTGAGCTCATCCGCGAGGCGCTTTCGGTTCTGCCGAAACAAACCCGCGACCAATACGCCGCGCTCGGTACGTTGCTTCAGGATGTTGGCGCGTTTTTCGGCATCTCTGCGTTCACTGTGGTGACTGCCCGATACGGCCGGCGCCCGACTTTCGTATTCTTCTTTGTACTTGCGATGGCTGCAACGTTGCTGACCTTCGGCTGGTTGCGGCAGCCGGGCGATATCTTTTGGATGATTCCCCTTCTGGGGTTTTGCAACCTCTCGGTCTTCGGCGGCTACTCCATCTACTTACCCGAGCTGTATCCCACACGATTGCGCAGCACCGGCGTTGGCTTCTGCTACAACGTAGGCCGTATCGTGGCAGCGCTGGGTCCATTCACTCTGGTCTACCTCAACTCCGCATTTGCGACTGCCGGCTACCAGAGTCCATTCCGGCTTGCGGCAATGACGCTGTCATCGATCTATCTGGTGGGAGTCCTTGCCGTAGCTTTCGCTCCCGAGACCAGAGGCAAGCCTCTGCCAGAGGAATAACCGCGTCTGCTCGCGCACTACGGGCAGGTCGGAATCGGGGCCCCGATTGATCCAAGCGTCATGCCAGTCGTGTATGTGTCGCAAATCAATCGCTTCATCGAACGGTAAAGCGCACACCAGCACCGGTCACTTTGCACCGAATCGCACCTTGCCAACATGACCAGCACCCAGCAGCAGTTTCCTCAATGCCAGCGCCTCGTGCAACAATTGTCCGCAATAACTCTCTTCGACTTCCTCAACATGTCGAGGGCAACCTGGGCGATTCCAGAGAATCTCAGATCATAGAGGTTGTGAACGAGACGTTGCTCGCTCGACTGAAGTGGATCTTGCGAGTGGTGGCCTGCTGCCAAGAGGCGGCCTGAAGATAGCCCGTTCGTTCGGAGCAGAACCTGAGCAGAACCGTCTTCTGTTGCCAAGAGTGGTATGCCTGGTCCTAGCCCCTTTTGACGAAATGGCAGTTCAGCTGCACGCTTCCTACACAACGCTCAGCCTGCGCAGTCGGTGGCAGCAAACTTCCTGGGCCCCGCCAAAGTCCGAACCCTGCCGACGGCCGCCCCGCTGAGATGCTGGCTTACGCCAAGTCAGCAGTCCGCGCGGCGGCAGAGGGCTCCGCGAAGGCACCAGGAGTTATGTCATTTCGACAAACCCTGAGCAGGTTGCAAAGCGTCGAAGATCTGCGCGAGGAGAAACTGTTATGAACACTCGGTTAAGCCGCATCGGGGTCTTGATTCTGCTTGGCATCGGCGCCGGTGGCGTCCTGCTGTGGGACTTTCCCCGCGTTTCAGCGCAGAGTTCGACCACTCTGTCGTTGGACAATATTGTTACCGGACTGTCCCTGCCTGTCTTTGTGACGCACGCAGGGGACGGTTCTAACCGCCTCTTCATCGTCGAGCAAGCCGGGCGCATCCGGGTCTTTCAAAATGGCAGCCTGTTGGGCACGCCCTTTCTCGATATCCAGAGCCGTGTGACTTCGGGCGGGGAACGAGGACTGCTGGGCATTGCGTTCCATCCCGACTACAAAAACAACCGGCGTTTCTTCCTGAACTACACCAACAACAGGCCGACACTCAAGACCATCATCGCCGAATACCAGGCTTCGCCCTCGAACCCAAATGTGGCGCAAACCACCGAGCGCGTGCTGCTGGAGATTAATCAGCCTTTTGACAACCACAATGGTGGACAGGTGTTGTTTGGGCCTGACGGCTATTTGTACATCGGCATGGGAGACGGTGGTTCGGGAGGCGATCCGCAAAACCACGCCCAGAATCTTGATTCATTGTTGGGAAAAATGTTGCGGATCGATGTGGATGGCACGCTGCCTTACGCCGTGCCGGCAGCCAATCCCTTCGTGAATCGGAGTGGCGCTGACGAGGTTTGGGCCTTTGGTCTTCGCAATCCGTGGCGCTTTTCTTTTGACCGGCTCACGGGAAGGCTCTTCGCTGCCGATGTCGGCCAGGTCACCCGCGAGGAGGTTGATCTGGTCGAAAGGGCAGGGAACTATGGCTGGCGCCGATATGAAGCGAGCCTGTGCTACAGCCCTTCCTCGGGCTGCGAGAATCCTGCACCCGAATTCCCGTTTCAGTTTCCCATTGCCGAGTATGGTCGTGGCGAAGGGGTGTCGGTGACCGGTGGCTATGTGTATCGAGGGCGGCTGTTTCCAGAGTTGATCGGAACCTATCTGTTTGGCGATTACGGAAGCGGACGGATTTGGGGGCTTACGGAAACCAGCCGAGGCACATGGACAAGAACCGAGCTGCTTCGCAGCGGGTTGAGTGTGAGCTCGTTTGGCGAGGATGAAGCTGGCGAAGTCTATGTCGTCAATCACTCGGGGAGCATCCACCGAATCCGGGTTGTGAATCCGCAACCGGCCAGCGTCCGGTCGGCGCTCATTCCTTCGTCAGTCCGTTCGGATCGCTTCACGTCGTCGCTGATCATCGTGAACGGCGGGGTAGCGCCCGAGGCGTTTACCTTGACACACCGAGGGGTTGACGGCGCAGTTCGCGCATCGATGAACCTGAACCTGGCCTCGGGCAGCGTGTTTCAAAGCGACGATATCCTTGGATCGCTTGGACTGCCTTTGGGTGCTTTCGGGCCAATCGTCATCGAGTCGGCGAGCGGCCTTCCAGTCACAATCGTTTCGGAGGTCCGCAGTGCGAATGGAACCGCAGGTTTCTATGGAGGCCGAAGCCGTGCCGAAGCCTCAATTGCGCGGATCATCCCGGAGGCCATCGACAGCGGCGAGCGGGGCACCGCGGGAACGTTTCGAACCAACCTGGGCGTTAACAACCTGGGCGGGACCGTAGCGAACGTGCGGGTCTCTCTCTACGGGACTGCGGGAGCCCTCCTTGGCAGCCACGACCTGGCCGTGAATCCCTTCGGCATGACCCAGGTTGATCGCATCGTGCGGCGCATCCTGGGCGCAAACTCGCCAACGGCCGGCTACCTGGCACTGACCAGTGACCAGCCGATTCACGCCTGGGCTAGCAAAATCGATAACGGGACCGACGATCCCAGCTTCGAAACGGCCATTGGCCGATCGCCTTCAGAGTTGGGACCGCGACTTCTGATTCCGTCGGTGGTCCGAAGCTCTCGATTCGTCTCTTCGCTCATCTTGATCAATCGGGACAGCACTCAGACGGCTAACTACACCATCACCGCGCGCTCGACCGACGGTTCCCAACTGGGCAGCATGGCCGGGCAACTGGCGCCAGGATTTGCGTACCGTACAACCGATGTTCTAACGGATCTCGGCATTGCGGGGGAGCCGTTCGGGCCGCTCAGCATCGAAACCACGCAATCGGTGGCTTTGTTGGCAGCTGCCTCAGAGGTGCGCAGCGCTTCAGGCACCGCGGGTTTCTTCCCGGCGGTGAGCCTCTCAAGCGCCGCGGTGCAAAAGATGGTCCCCGAGATTGTGGACACCGGCGACCGTGGCAGTGCCGCAACGTTTCGGACCAACCTGGGATTGAACAATCTCGGCTCCGAAGAAGCCACGGTGCGCTTGGAGCTGGTAGGAAGCAGCGGCGCTCTGTTGGGCTCCACGACGGTCCAAGTTCCGAGCCGGGGAATGAGGCAGATCGAGAACGTTGCGCGCGTGATTCTCGCACAGGCGAACGCAACCGGAGTGCGGGGCTACATTCGCGCGTCTTCCAGCCAGCCGATCCACTTGTGGGCAAGCAAGATCGACAACGGAACAGACGACCCAAGCATCGTGATGGGCACTCCCTGAAGGCTTTCCCGCGGTCGCGCGCCGTTTGCCCGGGCAGTGCAGCGCCTCGGGCGCGGTCTTGTCTGCGACAGCTCTCTTCCAAGCCAGGAAGCCAATCCGGCTCAAGGGTTGCCCGGATTCTTCCAGTTCAATATCGCATCAATGGTCGCGACGGCGATTGGATGGTATCCGGGTCGGGCTTTGCGATAAATAGACTGCGCCCGTTTTCGCCCAATCGGGGTCTTGGCCAGTTCCGAGTATAGAGGCTTCAAAAACTTTCGGCGCCCGACGCCGACTAGGAACTCCTCCAGCTTTGCGTTCGCCGGCGCGTAGTCGTTTCGTATCGCCATCAACAGCCACTGCTGCAGGATCTCTGCATTGCCTGACTGGCTGAAGTGAAACGCCGCGTCGAGTTGAGCCATACGAGCCGCCGACAAAGGGCTTTGAAGGCTGCGCAAGAAATGCTGCCATTCATGATAGGACCACCCAGAGGTCTCAATCTGGCTGGCCGGAAGCTGGCCGCTGAACCATTGTTCCGCCTGTTTTTCGACCGCGGCAAGCGCATCAGAAACCGGCTGCGGAGCGCTGGTGGGAATACCCGGTTGGTAAATCCACTCGTCGACCGGAACCGGCGTCGAGTGGAGCCCGGCGAGATGCTGTTGCAGGTAGTTGGCAAAGTCTGCCGTGCGAATGCTCTGAAAGGCAAAGTGGTCGAAGTAGCCTTGGACGAAGGCATCAAAGCGGGCGCGGCCCACCGCCTGTTCGAGGTGCCTGAGGAATAGCGCTCCCTTGACGTACGGCACTTCGGTGACACCCTCCTCGGGATTGCGGCCTGCCAGATCGATGTGCAGAATCTGGTCTGCAGCCGGCAGCGTCTTCATCAGGCCGAGCAGCTCCTGGCGATCGAGCACCTGCTCCATGGCGGAGCGCTGTGGACCGTACACCGCCTCGATGATGCGATGGGTGACGTAGGTGGTGAACCCCTCGTTCAGCCAGAAGTCGCTCCAGGTGGCGTTCGTGACCAGATTGCCCGACCAGGAATGGGCCAGCTCATGCGCAACCAGGGACACCAGGCTCTTGTCTCCAGCAATGATAGTTGGTGTGGCAAAGGTCAACCGGGGATTCTCCATACCGCCATAGGGAAAGCTGGGCGGCAGCACCAGCAGGTCGTAGCGCCCCCAACGGTAGGGACCGTATAGCGCTTCTGTGGCGGCAAGCATCTGCTCGGTATCTTCGAATTCCTTTGCCGCTCTGTCTGCGATCACCGGTTCGGCATAAACACCGGTGCGCTTGCCAAGAGGTCTGAAGTCGAGGTCGCCCACGGCGAATGCGATGAGATAGGAGGGAATGGGCTGCGTCATCCGGAAATGGTAGGTGCTGGAACGCGGCTGTTGCGGATCGTTTTCGGCGCTCATCAGGGCCCGCAGTTCTCTTGGAACCCGGACGGCGGCTGTGTATGTGAGGCGCACCGAGGGCGTATCCTGAAGCGGGATCCAGGTCCTGGCGTAGATGGCTTGCGACTGGCTGAAGAGAAATGGATGCCGCTTTCCAGCCGTCTGGGCAGGCGAGAGCCACTGCAGCGCAGCCGCCGCTGGACTGGTCGAATAGAAAATACGCACGCGATCGGCTTTGCCAAAGAGAGAAATCTCCAGCGGAGCGCCTAGGATCTTGTCGGGTGCGCCTAGCTTAAAAGGCGAAGACCGAAATGTGCCAGACCCTTCTGCACTCTCCACCCGAGCAATCTTCAGATCGTGGGTATCCAGCACCAACGGCGCCGTGTCGCTGCCAGGAGCGCGATCCAGAACGAGGGTCGCTCTGCCTTCCAGCGTTTTGCTCTCGAACGAGACTCGCAGGTCCAGATCGAGGTGGCGCACTTTGATCTGCTCCGGGTTCGAATAGGAATGCGGATCTTTGCCCGAGGCAATCAGGCTTTGGCTCTTGGGCGGTTCGGGTTGCGACTGCTGCGAGGGGAGAGCACAGGCAGCCAGCAGGCCGGCAGAAAGGAGCAGGATCAACGGCATCGAGTGATTCATAGCTTCCCTCCGAGCAAGGTTGACCTGCGCAGTGCTCGAGCTCTCGGGTTGCGGCAGAGACGGGCCAAGCTCGCGGGCAGGGCTCCGTCAAAGTCTCCCAAGTGTAAGAAATAAGGGGGCAGTAAATCGCCACTGGCTTTTTGCGCGCCGATTTGCTAGGCTGCCGGCATGAGCGATGAGCCAGTCGCTGATCCGTTCTGCCAA
>VFZK01000231.1 GCA_016871215.1 Acidimicrobiia bacterium
AACCAAGGCTGTTTGGCTTTCCCAAAGGCTTCCATTTCGGTCCATTCATCGGCTCCGCAAATCACCGCACAGATGGCGATGGCCAGAATATCGGACAGCAGATGGCGCTTGGTAGGATCGACGCGGGGATCCTTAACTTGCTTCAGCTGGTCGAGCAACCCTCCCATGAGATTGCCAGAACTGCTGGCGGTGGGCTTGAGTGGGGACATGAACAAGGGCTCCGGAGATCGCATTGGAGCTATTTCCCCTTGTCGTCATAGCATATGGATGCAGATTTGTCCAGCCCTCTTTAGATGCGTTCGCTCTGACCTCTCAGACAGCGGGATAGCATGGCAGGCCAAGTCCTGGTATAGTTCTCGTTCGCAGGCGCGCGTCTAGCTCAACCCGGGATCCGCCGGAGCATATTGGCGACGAGAGCTTGCAAATACCTGTCTCCAAGGAGCGCAAAAGTGTTACGCCCCAGATCCGCTCTGCCACTTGCGGTGGTGGCGCTGCTTGCCGGCCAGTTCCTTTTCACCAGTAACGCCCAGCAGTCGCCGCCAGGATCGAAGCCCCCAGCAACGGTAACCCGGTCCGTTGTTGCCCCAAAGGCTGCTGCCATCGACTTCCAGCGCGAGATTCGGCCGATTCTTTCCGATAACTGTTTTTTCTGTCACGGACCCGACGAAGCGACTCGTCTGGCAGACTTGCGGTTGGATACTCGGGAAGGCCTGTTTGCGGCTCGCGACTCTGGCACGCCGGTTGTGCCTGGCAACCCGGCTGCAAGCGTCCTTTA
This sequence comes from Acidimicrobiia bacterium, assembly GCA_016871215.1. GTDB lineage: Bacteria > Acidobacteriota > Terriglobia > Versatilivoradales > Versatilivoraceae > VFZK01. The sequence continues at coordinate 776 of VFZK01000231.1, forward strand.
TCGAAGGATCACTACGCCCGAGAAAGAACGCTTGATGCCGCCGGTGCACTCCAAGAAGGCGCTCACGGACGGGCAGAAGGATCTGCTCAGACGTTGGATCGAGCAAGGGGCGCCATGGAAAGAGCATTGGGCGTTTGCCACACCGTCACGTCCGCCGTTGCCTGCGGTTAAGAACGCTAGCTGGGTTCGCAACGCGATCGACCGGTTTGTTCTGGCGCGCCTGGAGGCGTCGGGTCTGCAGCCTGCGGTCGAAGCCGATCGCAGGACTCTTGCCCGGAGGGTTTCCCTCGATCTGGCCGGGCTCCCACCAGAGCCCGAGGCGGTGGAAGCCTTCGTCAACGACAAGTCGGCCCAGGCATACGAGACCTTCGTCGACCGGCTGCTCACGTCCAAGCACTGGGGCGAGCACCGTGGCCGCTACTGGCTGGACGCAGCCCGCTACGCAGACACGCACGGAGTTCATCTTGATAATTACCGCGAAATGTGGCCCTACCGCGACTGGGTCATTGACGCCTTCAACCGGAACCTTCCGTACGATCGCTTTATCATCGAGCAAATCGCCGGGGACCTGATTCCGAATCGGACCATGGAGCAGCAGATCGCCACCGGATTTCACCGCTGCAACGCAACAACCAACGAGGACGGCGCCATCGCCGACGAGGTGGCAGCCATTTACGCCAAAGATCGCGTCGACACCACGGGGTCGGTCTTCCTCGGACTGACCATGGGTTGTGCGAGTTGTCACGACCACAAATTCGACCCGATCTCGCAGCGCGACTTTTACTCGCTGGCCGCCTTCTTTCGCAATACGACTCAGGGTCCCTTGGATGGCAATGTCTGGGACACGCCGCCCAGCATTGTCGTCCCCCGGCCAGAAGACCTCGCACGATGGAACCAAATCTCAACTGAAGAAGCTAGCCTCAAAGCGCGGCTGAAGGCGGCACGGACCGAGGGCGAAGCCGATTTCGCGAAGTGGCTGGACGGCCAAGACCGTGTTTCAGCAAGTTCCCCGTTGGAGCCCGCCGATGAGTTGCTCGCGTTGACTGTTCAAGGCGAGAGACCTCGGTTGCTCGTGAAAGGCAATCCGGTCGCCGTTACCCTTCCCGAGGGAGTGAGCCTGGGAGATGCTCACATTGCGGGACAGAAAGCCCTTCATTTCTCCGGCAAGGCCTTTCTAGAACTGCCGAATGTGGAGGCGATCGCATCCGATCGCCCGTTCTCGGTTGCAGTCTGGTTTTACGTGCCCGCTGGGGAAGACAGTTTTATCGTCGCCAGCCAGTCCGATCCGAAGAGCAAAAGCCGCGGCTGGACCTTTGAACTCACCCGGCGCACCCCGATCTTTCGACTTACTGGTCTAGGGGGCCGGGTTCTGGTGGCTCGCGGCAACATCATCGACCGGCTGAAACCCGCAGCCTGGTATCACATCGCCTTTAGTTATGACGGCTACCGAGTTCCCTCCAGCTTGCGTCTGTTTCTCGACGGGAAGGAAGCGGGGTTGGAAGGCGCCGGAGAAGGTGCTCAGCTGAAGGGCGAGATCCGGAACTTCTCGCCGCTTCAAGTGGGGTCCCAAGGCAACCGCTATTTTGACGGCGGCGCCATCGCTGACCTGAGAGTCTACAATCGTGTGCTGTCGCCTGAAGACGTTTCCCTGCTGGCCCACTGGGCAGCCTTCGAACTAGCGCGACCCAAGAAAACGGCTGCACTAGCACCCAACGAGCTTGAAGGTTTTCGCGACTACTATTTTGTTCGCGAGCATGCTGACTCCATGGATTTGGCCGGGCAGCTCCAAACCCTGCGCGCCGAAAAACTGGCCATTGCGCGCCGAGGCGCCGTCACTCACGTACAACAGGAAAAGGAAAGCAAGGCGCACGCCAACGTGCTGTTCCGCGGCATGTATGACCAACCCCGGGACACAGTGGAAGCCAGCACGCCCGCCGTGCTGCCACCCATGGGTTCCTCTTTGCCACGAAATCGCATGGGGTTGGCGCGATGGCTGCTTGATCCGCGCCACCCGCTGACTTCGCGAGTAACGGTTAACCGGATTTGGCAAGAGATTTTCGGCACAGGCCTCGTCAAAACGACCGACGATTTCGGCTCACAAGGGGAAGCGCCGACCCATCCAGACCTGCTCGACTGGCTGGCTGTGGAGTTTCGCGAGGGCGGCTGGGACCTGAAGAAGTTCTACAAGCTCCTGGTCACATCGGCCACTTACCGGCAGGCAGCCGTCTCGACGCCACTGAAACTCGAAAAGGACCCGGAGAACCGGTTGCTCTCCCGTGGACCGCGCTTCCGCATGGACGCGGAGATGATCCGGGACTATGCGCTGGCAGCCAGCGGATTGCTGGTTCCCAGCATCGGGGGACCTTCGGTGAAGCCGTACCAGCCAGACGGCGTTTGGGAGGCCGTGGCGATGTTCAGCTCGAACACGCGCTTCTACCGGTCCGATTCGGGCAGCAATCTGTATCGGCGCTCGCTTTACTCGTTCTGGAAGCGCAGCGCACCGCCAGCGGCCATGGAAGTCTTCAACGCCCCGACACGTGAGAACTGCACCGTCCGCCGGGAACGAACCAACACTCCTTTGCAGGCGCTGGCAGCGATGAATGATGTTCAGATGATCGAGGCGGCGCGGCACTTGGCACAGCGGGCGTTGCTGGCTGCGCCGGGAGACTTCGACCGGCAGATGAGGTTTCTGTCGGCACGCCTGGTTGCGCGCCCTTTCGACGAACGCGAACGCGCAGTGACGCGGAAAGCCTACGAGGATTATCTTCGGTTCTACGCTGGCGCCAAAGACGAAGCCCGAACCTTGATCAGGCAGGGCGAATCGAAGCCCGACTCTTCGCTTCCAGCGCCCGAACTCGCCGCGATGACTATGGTCGCGAATCAGCTTTTGAATCTCGACGAGGTACTCGTCAAATAGGAGATACGACCCAATGAAACCCGCGGATTCTCGACGGCTGTTCACAGATCCTGTTGCCGATTCAGTGCTGGCTGAAACGCGCCGCCAGTTCTTTGCCCGCGGCGCTCGCGGATTGGGCGCTGCCGCTCTGGCAACGCTGTTCGGCGAAGACCTGACAGCCGCGCTGGTGGGAAACGAAAGCCCGGGTGGACTGCCCGGTTTGCCTCACTTCGCGCCGACCGCCAAACGCGCCATTTATCTGCACATGGTGGGCGCGCCGCCGCAGATGGATCTGTTCGACTACAAGCCAGCGATGAAGGATTGGTACGACAAGGACCTTCCGGACTCGATCCGCAAGGGCCAGCGGTTGACGACAATGACCTCGGGCCAAAGCCGCTTCCCGATTGCCCCTTCGGTTTTCAAGTTCAGCCAGCACGGCCAATCCGGCGCCTGGATTTCTGAGCTGCTTCCGTGGACTGCCAAAATGGTCGACGAAATGGCCATTATTCGCACCATGCACACGGAAGCCATCAATCACGAGCCTGCCATCACGTTCATTCAAACGGGCCAGCAGATTGCAGGCCGGCCGTGCGTGGGTTCGTGGATTGCGTACGGCTTGGGCTCGATGAACCAGGACCTGCCAACGTTTGTCGTGCTGAACGCCTCGCACTCGCACCCGAAAGCCGGGGTGCAGGCGATCTCCGCAAAACTTTGGAGTTCGGGGTTCCTTTCGTCAAAGTATGCCGGAGTGGCGTTGCGCTCGGGCAAGGACCCTGTGCTGTTCATCAAGAATCCAGAAGGCATGCCTGCGCCGATGCGCCGCCGCATGCTCGACGCCTTAGGCGAGCTGAACCAGATGCAGCACGACAAGACAGGCGATCCGGAAATTCGAGCGCGCATCGCCCAGTACGAGATGGCCTACCGGATGCAGACCTCCGTTCCGGAGTTGACCGATTTGACCAAGGAACCTCAGAGTGTTCTCGATTGGTACGGCGAGGACGCGCGGAGAGCAGGAACATTCGCACACTCGTGCCTGTTGGCGAGGCGATTAGTGGAGCGGGGGGTACGGTTCGTTCAGATCTACCAGCGCGGCTGGGATGTGCATCGGGACCTCCCCGAAGTGCTGCCGGCGATGTGCAAGGATGTTGACCAAGGTTGCTATGCATTGGTCAAGGATTTGAAGGCGCGAGGATTGTTAAAGGACACGCTGGTGATCTTCGGCGGCGAGTTTGGCCGCACGATGTACTCGCAGGGTAAGCTCACTCCTACGGACTATGGTCGCGATCACCACCCGCGGTGCTTCACGTTCTGGGCAGCCGGCGGCGGCATCAAGGGAGGCGTCGTCCATGGCGAAACCGACGAGTTCTCGTACAACATTGTTCGCGACCCCGTTCATGTGCGGGATCTCCAGGCCACGATTCTGCGCTGCTTCGGCATCGATCATGAGCGCTTTGCCTACAAAACCCAGGGACTGGATGCCCGGTTGACCGGCGTGGAGCCGGCCACGCCCGTCAAAGCGATCCTGGCGTAGAGCAACGACGATTCTGGCTGCTGCTGCCACCACCGCCCGCAGCAACCCAGAAGCTTGTGGAGATAGGGAGCCGGCACCGGGTCTCGCTAGTGCACTGGCGATGGCCTGCAGCCCTCTTGGAGAGGATCTCCCGGACAGTGAGCCCCTTAAGGACTCATTTCAGTTCTACAGCTCGTCAGTTGTCACCCGTGATTTCCAAGGCGCCCCTAACAGGCAGGTTTGGCGGGCTCGTGAAAGCCTTCGCTAGATTTGCGCCGCCGTTGCTCGTCCTTGCCTTCGCTCCCGCCTTTCACCTGAACCCTCCAGCAGAGACGCCCGGACAGAAGAGCCTCCGGTCGTTAACGACAATCCAACTTGTCGATGTGGCCGACAAAGCCGGCCTAGACTTCCAGCACTTTAGCGGCAGCCCGGAGAAGAAGTACATCCTCGAGAGCATGAGCGGGGGAGTGGCCTGGATCGACTATGATCGCGACGGCTGGCCCGATCTCTACCTGGTGAACGGCGGCCGCTGGGAGGAGCTCGTTGAAGGCAAACGGAGCGTCTCGAATGCGCTCTACCGAAACAACCGCAATGGCACGTTTGCGAACGTGACGCAGCTGGCTGGGGTAGGAAACACGCGCTGGGGCATGGGTGTTGCAGCCGGCGACTACGACAACGATGGGTGGCCGGATCTCTACGTCTGCAATTACGGGCCGAACACGCTGTATCGTAACAACGGTGACGGCACATTTTCGGACGTAACGGAACGCTCGAAAACGGGAGACGCCCGCTGGAGCGTCAGCGCGGCTTTTGCCGACTACGACGGAGACGGCTGGCTCGACCTCTATGTAGCGAACTCCGTCAAATTCGATTACAAAAATCCGTTTCCCATGAACTGCCACTATCGCGGGATCATCGTCCAGTGCGGACCGCTCGGGCTGCCCACCGATCCCGATATCCTGTATCGCAACAATCGAGACGGCACCTTCAGCGACGTGACAGCGAAAGCCGGATTGGCGGGTGTCCCTCCCTCCTACGGGCTGGGCGTGGTGTGGATCGACTACGACAATGATGGCGACCCGGACCTTTACGTGGCTAACGATCAGATGCCTAACTTTCTTTTCCAGAACCAGGGCAACGGAACGTTCAAAGAAGTGGGGCTGGTTTCTGGTGTCTCGTATAACGACGACGGTGTTGCGCAGGGCAGCATGGGCGTGGATTTTGGCGACTACGACCGGGACGGACTGCTGGATCTTTTCGTCACCAACTTCTCCGACGACCATAACACCCTCTATCGAAACCTTGGAAACGGGGTGTTTCGAGACATGAGTCGCGCTGCAGACCTAGTTTTTCCAAGTTGGCAAATGGTCGGTTGGGGCACGGCTTTTTGCGATATCAACCACGATGGGTGGGAAGACATTTTTGCGGTGAATGGCCACGTCTTTCCTCAGGTGGACAACTATGAAATCGGGACTCGTTTCTACGAGCGCCCGCAGTACTTCGAAAACCTTCGCAATGGAAAGTTCCGTGAAGTCCCTGCGGCGGTCAAAGCAAAACCTGGGTCGAGCCGTGGAGCTGCGTTCGCAGATTTTGACAACGATGGGGACATCGATGTGGCCGTCAACAACCTCGATGGCAAACCCTGGCTGCTACGCAATGATGGTGGCAGCCAGTCAGGGCATCGGCTCATGCTGGCATTGGAAGGTGTCCGCACCAACAGGAGCGCCATTGGAGTTCGAGTCACGGTCGAGACATCAGACGGAAAGCAAATCCGCGAAGTGCGGGGCGGCTCGAGTTATCAGTCGACCAGCGACTTCCGGACGCACTTCGGCCTTGGCACTCAATCGGTTGTCAAAACCTTAAGCGTCCGTTGGACCGATGGCAAGATCCAGAAATTCGAAAACGTTCGCGCCAACCGACACTACAAGCTGAAACAGGGCGGAACGTTGGAGTAGCGCCCGAAAGCGCAGGCGCTTGAGCGCTGGCGTCGTTCACAGCCGGGGTCGCCGTCGGTGCTCCCGGCTTGCTAACGCAGGCCTACCTAGAAGTCGTGATATTTCCCACGAGGACAGGCGCGTAACGCTCCTGTGCTTGTAGTGCCGCACGCCAGTGCGGCCATTTGAAGTACTGCGCGCTAGCACTAGCTTGCTTCACTACATTCGTTGGCTTCCGACGCTCTATTGAAAGAGGATCACATCGACGCACTTTTTTCGCAGCGTGTTGCGAGCGAAGCCGTGGGGTCGAGCTTCTTCGTCACTTCGCTCTCCGGCCCCAAGCCCCGGCCCAGGTGCAAGGGTGTTGCACTCATCCTTCCGATGTTGCTCTGTTGTCTGGCCAGGGGACTTGACGCCCAGTCGCTCTCCTACCTGGAAGCCCAGAAAAGGTACGAGAAAAAGGAGTACCTGGCCGCTATGCTGGCGGCGCAAAAGGCTGTGCAGGAGGATGGCAACAATGCCGAGTACCGCCACCTCTACGGTTCGGTGCTGCTGGAAATGAAACAGTTCACCGAGGCGGAGGAAAACCTCCGCAAGGCAGTGGCTTTGAATCCGAACCAGGCGGATTACCAGTACAGCCTGGGAGCTTTGTTGCTTCAACAGAAATTCGAAGCGGCCATTGCGCGACAATTGAGTCTAGGCGAGAAGAAGCCGCGAGCCTGGTTAATCGACGCCGAGGGAGTGAGATCCTTGGAACGAGCTGTCGAATTGGATCCGAATCACTTAAAAGCCCGGTTATACCTGGGGCGGATGTACTACGAACAAAACCGGCACGACCGGGCGATGGAGCAGTTCGATTTCATCGTTAAGAAGGATCCCCGCTATCCGTGGGTTCATTCTCATCGGGCCGTGATCCACATGAACGCCGGTACTGTGCAGGATGCCATTCAAGAGCTCAAGACTGAATTGCAGTTTCATCGCGCCCATACGTCGGCGCGCTTGGACCTGGGAGAGGCTTATCTGAAAGCTGGAAAGCCCGGGCTGGCTTTGGAGCAGTTTGAGGCTGCTGCAACAGAGGATCCCGAAATGTTGAGTCTGCCTGCATTGCATTATGGATTGGGCAAAGCGTATCGCGATTTGGGACAAGCGGAAAAAGGCATTGCATCCCTGCGTCGGTGTACCGAGCTCAATCCGAGCTTTCCTGACGCTCATTACCTGCTGGGGCGCCTGTATCGAGAAACAGGACAAACTGAGGCCGCTCAAATCGAGATGGAGAAATTCGAAAAGCTCAAGCGGCAGTGATTCTCGACTCCCTACCCGCGGTTTCTGGGCGCGAGCGCCCCGTTTTTTGAGCAAGCAGGTGTTCCGACAGGCGATGGAATCGCGTTTCGCAGGAGCACGAATCTAGCCTGCATTTTCGCGCGAAGAGATTGACTAACATTTTGGGCTTCAGCGTGGGGTGAGTCAGCGGAATTTCAAGGCCAGACGATGATTGTCCCACCAAGGAACGGGGGTAGTTTTAT
>VFZK01000232.1 GCA_016871215.1 Acidimicrobiia bacterium
ACAACATTCAACAATGGATTCGCCTCGTGTGGCGGCCCCAACAACAGCTCGCTCCGGTTGCCGCTCGAGCGGCCTAGGGAGAAGTGTGTCTGGTTGCCGGTCAAGCCCCGAAAAGGGGGCCCAACGGGGGCCAGGGAAGTGAACAACATGCTCTGAACCTTTCACAATCCAATTCGACCTGACCGGTTTTCAACAAAAACCGGTCGAAACGAAAGTTCCCGTGCCGGAAAATCGATTTGTTCACAGCTTCCCGCTCTGGGCCGCGCGACAGTGAGCCGGGCTCTCAGGCCCCGGTTACAACAGAGCCTGTAGCCGGGATCGCTGATCCCGGCTGTGAGCCTGCCATTGTTTCAAATGACCGCACTGCCCTGCGGTACTGCAAACGACCTTTGCTCATTTCTCGAAAGGAAGATCAACGCCGATGCCTCTTTCCAATCGATTGGCACGCCTAATCAGAGATGGTCATCCCGCGCTGGGAATGTGGATTAACCTAGTCGACCCGGGCGTGGTGCAGATCGCTGCGCTGGCTGGCTATGACTGGGTGATGATCGACACCGAACACAACCCGTTTACTGAGGCTCAGGTGCAGGGCTTGCTGCACGCGCTCAGGGAGTACGACGTCACCCCGGTTGTTCGGGTGCGGGGTAACCGGGAAGAGTGCGTGAAATGGATCCTCGACGCCGGTGCGGGGGGCCTGGTCGTTCCATCCTTGAAAGACGCTGCGGACGCCCGTGTGGCGGTCCAGATTTCGAAGTATTTCCCGTTAGGGCAGCGCGGCTACGGACCGAATCGGGCAAGTGATTTCTGGACCCGCGGCAAACCGTATGTCGAAACAGCCAACCAGGATATCTTTGTGATCGGACAGATCGAGCTGGCCAGCGCCGTAGCCGACGCCGAAGCGATCTGCGCGATTCCCGGTCTGGATGGCGTTTGGATTGGCCCGACCGACCTCGCTCAGTCGTTGGGTCACTTGGGAGATCCGAACCATCCGGAGGTTCGAGCCGCCATCGATACGGTGATCGAAACGGCTACCCGGCAGTCGAAACCTTGGGGTATTCCGACCGGATCGGTTGAAGACTACGAACGCTATGTGAAGCGGGGCGGCCAGCTGATGACGCTGGGTTCAGACACGCGAATCCTGCTGAACGGTGGCTCAGATTTTGTGCGAAGGGCCAGACAGGCCGTCTCGGCGGAACGAAGCCCAACCTAATGCGATCGCGCGTCAGCATCGAAGCCCATCGAACACTCCACTTCAATGGCAAGCCGTTTTTCCCCATTGGGGCCCGACATGTGCCCGATGGAGCCACACCTCAGGTTCTTCGGGAGGCCGGATTCAACGCCGTGCGCTGGACTCCGTTTGGGATGGCTGCGCACGAGAGACAGAGCTGGGAGATTCCGAAAGATCTAAGTGGGCTAACCTTCTACGCCTACCTCTACAACAGGGCCGACTTGTCTTCCGATGCTGCTACTCGCCGCCGCGAGCTCGAGCGCCTGGTGGATGCCGTCAGAGACCACCCTCAGTTCCTCTGCTACGAACAGCGCAACGAAGCTGCCTGCTCCTACCGCGACCATTCGAAACCACAGTCGCCGCCGGAAGGGTTGGTTGCGGGAAGCGAAGTGGTTCGGGCGCTCGATCGCGATCATCCGATTCGGATCGGCCACATGAACACGAATCTCGTCTCGACATTGCGGCGTTACAATCCGGCCGTTGACATTGTGGGCTGCAATCCGTACGTCCTGTTGGCACCCGGCATGCGGATGATTGCCGGAATGCGCCCTGACGGCAAGGTGGTGGACTGTCCTAACCAGACGCTGTCCGCCGTCGGTGAGTGCACTTCCAAGATGATGCGGGTGGCTGAAGGCCGGCCTGTCTGGATGCAGATTCAGGGTGCAGCCAACGAAAACTTCTACCATCCCGCCCACACACCGGAAACCGCAAATCAAGGCCTTTACGAACACCAGCGTCTTTATCCGAACCGTTGGCAGATGCGGTTCATGGCCTTCAACGCCATCATTCGCGGCGCAACAGGAATGGAGTGGATGCTCGTCCGGCACTCGATTGATCATCCGTCCTGGTTGGATGTCTGCAAGGTCATTGGCGAACTGCAGTCACTGCACGATGTGCTCGCCAGCCCGCCTTGGCCAGGCCAGCTGGAGGTCGAGTACACCGAGATGGGCTTCAGCGATTGGGATGGAGTTGAGACTCTAGTGAAACTGCGCGAAGGCAAGCCGTTCATCCTGGCGGCGAATACGCAGTTCGACCCGATGCTGGCCACGTTCTCGAACTTGCCGGAGGGCATTTCCGAAGCGCTCGCCGTCGTGGGTGAGAACCGCCAAGTCGCGGTTTCAGGTGGAACATTCACAGATCGCTTTCAGCCCTACGAAGTGCATGTGTATTCGGCGGTTTGAGTGGGTGCCAGGACCTCGATGACGCCCCTCACGTTGAGGACAGCCCAGCCTGGAGAGGCCGCAGAAGTCGCGCGCCTCATCCTCAGCGCGAACCCGCATCTCGAGGAGCGAATCCAGCGATTCCAGGCGGCTGGCCGACGCTGGCACGACGCCACACCCGTAGTAGGGGAAGCCGAGGGGCGCCTTTGCAGCTGTGCTGTCATCTTTCGCCGCCAGATCTGGGCTGGTTCAAACCAGGCGGCCTTTGGCGGCATTGGCGCCGTTTGCACGCAGCCGGCAGCGCGAGGCCGGGGTTACGCCACGCGAGTCGTGCAATACTGTGAGGATCTGCTGGCCGCAGAAGGGATCCGATTGGCTGTCTTGTTCGCGAATATCGTGGAGTTCTACGAGCGCCTGGGCTGGGTGCGGCAGCCTGAGGACGAGGTCGAGTTTCCTTGGACTCCTTCCGAACGTTACTCTTCCGAGTCTCCGTACGATCTGCGTCCGTTTGGGCCAAACGTGTCGCAGCCAGCACTCGCCAAAATTTACGAGCAGACGCCGGAGTGTGCCGGCGGGGCTCTGGTACGATCGGAGGGTGTTTGGAGAGAGTATCGCACGTGGCAAAGAGAGGAGCTGGATCTCTTTTGGATTGCCTGCGTCCAGGAGATGCCAGTGGCCTATGTGCGAGGCCGCCGCATTGCCCATGGGCTGTTCTTGCAGGAAGCGACAAGCTTGCCGGAACACGCCCGGGCGTTGTTGCCTCTCTTGAACCAGCAGGTTAAAGTCGCAAGCCCGGCGGCGCGCGTCACGTTTCGATCCATTTTGTCGAGGCGTCATCCTCTGGCTTGCATCCTCGATGGCATGGGTGCAGTCTGGCGTGTGACCTCGCCGCAAACATCCATGCTGATGTCCAAAGAGTTGCCATCAGCCGGCGGACACCGGCGCGTCGCGACGGCCCTGACCGGCGAGCACTTTCGTACGGGACTGCCGTGGCAGCCGCGCAGCTGGTGGGCTGCTGACCGATTTTAGGGACCGTGAAATGCTGCTGACCAACGCCAGAATTGTTCTTCCTGATCGTATTCAGAGTGGCTCGGTACGAATCCGAGCCGAACACATCAACGCCCTCGGCGACCGGTTTCAGCCGGAAGCTGGTGAGGCCGTGGTTGACTTGAGAGGTCTCTATCTGGCACCGGGCTTCATCGACCTGCACATGCATGTCGGGCTCGCCTATCCGGACCGGCATCCCGAGTACGAGCTGGAGCTGTGCGGGAAGAATCTGCCTGCGAACGGCACAACTCGCTTTTTGCCGACCCTGATCTCTGCGCTGCGTGGAGATCTGCCGCTGTTTTTCGACGCCATTCGGAGTTTCGTTTCCACGAATCCCGCGGCGGCTCGACCCCTGGGAGTCCACCTGGAAGGGCCCTACATTGCGGCTGAAGTGCGCGGCGGATTCCATCCGAGCCAGATCGCTACGCCGCGCGAGTTTTCATTGCAGCCGATCCTAAACGAGGGCAGCGACCTGGTTCGGATCGTGAGCTTGTCTCCCGAACTGCCCGGTTGCGAGGAGGTCATTCGAGACTGTGTGCAGCGAGGCATTGTCGTGGGCTTATGCCACACCTTGGGCGGTGAGGACATCTACCTGGTAGCTCGCCGGGCCGGTGCCACCCACATCACCCACACTTACAACAACCGCCGCACCTTTCCTGATTCTCCCCTCGGTGGCCGTGCTTTCAATCTGGACGATCTGGGCGTTGCGGACGACGACGTCACCTGCGAGCTGATTTGCGACGGCACCCACGTGAAGCCGGTCTGGATCAAGACCATCTACCGCACCAAAGGCCCCGACAAGATTTGCCTGATCACTGACTCATTTTCAGCTGGGCGGCGCAGCGCGGAAGGCGAAACGTTTCAGACTCCGGGCGGAACGCTAGTCACCGTGCGCAATGGTGTCGGGCGCGATCCCAAGGGAGGTTTGGCTGGCAGCGTTCTGACACAGGACCAGGCAATCCGGGTTTTCATGCAACATGCGGGTTGCCCGCTTCCAGAAGCTATTCGCTGCGCTTCGCTCAATCCAGCTCGCGTTCTGAAAGTGCAGGACCAACTCGGCTCGATCGAAGCAGGAAAAGGAGCTGACCTGGTCGTGCTGGATGAGGAACTTCTTCCGGTAATGACGCTGGTGGCAGGCTGCGTGGCCTTCGACCGCCGCAGCCAGCAAGCCTCAGCTCGCATCGCGCCGGCGCCGGCCAAGGTCTCGTAGATTCGTGGAGCCCTCGATGGCCTGATTCCTTCGCAGGAACCGATCGTTGGCAGAGAGGAGTAAGTCTCATGACAAGCTTGCAAGAAACGGCAAGGAAGTTTGACCAAGACGGCTTTGTGATCTTGCGCCAGCTGTTTTCGGAAGACGAAATCTCCGAGCTGAAGCAGCAACTCGATGATTTCATCCGCCATGAAGTCCCGTTGCTCGAACCCGGACAGGTCTACTTCGAAGACGTTCCATCGCGTCCCATCAAAGCGATCCACCGGCTCGAGGCTCGTTCAGCCTATTTCCGGCGACTCCTGGCCGAGCCTCGCATCTTGCAAGTTGTCCAAACGATCTTCGCTGGGAGCGACATCCTACCGGAAGCGGTGATGTACTTTGCGAAACAGGCCGTCGCCGGGTCGGTGACACCGGCGCATCAAGACAATGCGTTTCAGCATTGGGACCCGCCGGAGGCGCTTACGGTAACCGTGGCGGTCGATGAGTCGACACCTGCCAATGGTCCACTGATTTGCCTCAAAGGCTCGCACAAGCTTGGTGTGCTTCCCTACCGCCAGTCAGGCGTGCTGGGGTTCAGCCGCGCCCTGGCTTCGCCTGCGGACACACGGGTCTATCGTGAAGTAGCGCTATGCCTGGAGCCTGGAGATGTTGCTTTGCATCATATCAACACCATCCATCGCAGCGAGGCCAACCCAAGCCCTCGCCATCGACGGCAGATTGGACTGGGCTACCGCTCAACGAGAGCACGACGAGACGAGCAGGGGCATGAGCGCTATCTGCAAGATCTCGATCGATTGCACAAAGACAATCGGGCGGCTTTGGAATCCGCCGACGCCAAGGGTCAATCCTGAGCCTCGTTTGGTAACCCGACCGTCAGTGAGGGCTCAAAGCTTGAATGAGGCGCAAGCCATACGCACCTACTGAGGATTGCTATGAAAAACTTCAAACTTGAGCCGATGGATCAGGGCTTATGCGGAGGAGTGTGGACCAGCCCAGGTTTCAAGCAATTGATGGAAGAACTCTCCTACGACATTGGACCCAGGCCAACGGGCTCCAAGGGAATGCAAGAAGGCCAGAAGCTGCTGGCCGCGAAACTCAGGAAGCTGGGAGTCAAGGGCGTCCACACCGAGCCCGTCCCGGTGCGAGCCTGGCAGGAGGAACCCTCACGCCTGGAGTTGGTCGCCCCACGCCAGCGTGCCTACGAGAGTCTCCATTGTGTCCACAGCGCCGCCGGCGCTTTGACAGCGTCGCTGGTGGATGCTGGAACCGGCACGCTGGAGGATCTGGACCGTTTGGGGCTGAAGCTGGACGGTGCCGTCGCCTTGATTGGCGGCCACGTCATTTCCGGGGCCAAATACGTTCCTTTGCCTCGGCAGGTGCAACGAATTAGCGAGCGCGGGGGTGTGGCTGTCTTGCTGCGCAGCATGTACCAGGTAGGCGGTTCTCCCGCTATCGAGCTGGCTGCCGTGACCCAGCCGACATCGATTCCGGTGATTGGGATTTCCTACGAGGCGGGCTTCGAGCTGGCTGCATTCGCCCGTAGTGGCAAAGCGAAAGTCAATCTCGAGTGTGCGGGCAAGAGTTTCTCCACTCGGTGTTCGAACCTGGCGGGAGAATTGGGCCCCTCGAAAAGCCAGGAATCAATCATCCTGAGCGCCCACCTGGACACTTTCTATCTAAACCCCGGATCCTTGGACAATCTGACCGGTGTGATTACGCTCATGGAAGTGGTGCGTGCCCTCGCCCCGCTGCAGACTGACTTCCAGCGCCGCTTGCGCATTCTGATCTATACAGGCGAAGAGTACGGATTTCTGGGCAGCCAATCCTACGTTCAGCGCCATCTCTCCGAACTCGAGGCCATTCGTTTCGTCTTCAACATGGACACGCTGTTTCCGGCGACAGCGGAGGGCGTGGCCGTGATGTGGTCTCCCACGATGCGCGACTACATTCACGCGGTGTTCCAAGGAATCCAGAGGCCTCTGGAGGTTCGAAACCTGTTCTGTATGTCCTCCGACTACCTCCCATTTCTATTGCAGGGTGTTCCGGCAGCCCGGCCAGCCGACTGGCGTAACTCGATGCCCATCTGGAGCCACACCGCAATGGATACGCCAGACAAAGTGAATCTTGACTGGTTGCGAATGAACGCGATGATTTACGCTCAATTGCTGGCGAGGATGTTGCGGGATCCTGATCCACTGCCGGCGGTTCGCAAAACCAGTGCGGAAGTCGAAAGCCTCCTCGAGAAAGAACAGGTTATCGAGGCGATGGAGAGTTTTGGGCTGATGGGGTAGGACCACGCGCCCCGCGTCTTGGACTGCAGCGGGAACGCACGGGCTTTTGTGCAGCCGTCGCTCCCGCGTAGGCGGGAGTGCTGGGATGGTTGGGGCTATTCGTCAAGCACCGGCACCCACAGGAAGGCCGGATTTCCGTTTTTACGGGAATCTGGAGTTTGGACATTTTTCAAAGTATGAGGTTCACCAAGAGATGCATCGGCTCTTTGCTCTTAGTCGGGACGGGCCAAGCTCCACGCTCCGTCGCCAACGATTAGCCTCCAAGCAACGAAGCGGCAGATGGCGAACGTGGGAGCGGACCTCTGGGCCGCGACCGTTGCTGGACGGGGATTCTGGTCGCCGTCCGGAGGTCGGCTCCCATAATAAAATGTCCAATTCCCCGCCAGCGTGCCCCCCCCTCAAAACCACATTGCTTTTCGGGTGACATTGCGAAGCGGTAGGCCTTGGACAAACCGCCGGACGTTGGCGAGCAGCAGGTCGAGATGGCGCTGTGGAATGCGGGGGGAAAAGCCTGCGACGTGCGGCGTGATGATCACATTCTCCATTTTCCAGAGCGGATGCTCCGGCGGCAGGGGCTCAACTGCAAACACATCAAGTCCGGCTCCGGCGATCTCACCAGCCTGCAGAGCAGCCGTCAAATCCTCGAGGTCGACAATCATGCCGCGTCCGATATTGATGAAGTAAGCGTTCGGTTGCATGCTCTGGAACAGCTCGCGTTGAAACAGCTTCTCAGTCTCAGGCGTATGCGGCGCGGCGACGACAACGAACCGGCTCTGAGAAAGCAGCTCCGGCAAACGATCCATTCGCCACAATCCTTCGACGCCTTGCGGTGCCTCCGTCTGAACTGGGTCCACTGCTAGAACTCGCATGCCAAAGGCCAGGCCTCGGCGGGCAACCTCCGATCCGATGCCGCCGAGTCCAACGATTCCCAATGTCTCGTCGGCGAGGTGCAGCAGAGCCCGATCGAGCCCAGTACTCGTTGCCGGACCCATCGTGAAGGAGGGACGGCCTGCCTCGCCCCCTCGAGCTTCCCAGCGGGCCTCGAGCTGCTGCCGGATGTAGTAGTGAAAGTTGCGAGCGAAACAGAGGATGTAGCCGAAGACATGATCGGCGATGATGTCGGAATACAATCCCCGCATATTCGTCAGCTGACAGGGGTGGTCGATCAGCTCAGGAAAGATATAGTGCTCCAAGCTGGCGGTGGGCGACTGAACCCAGCGCAGCCGTCTGGCTGCAGCCAGCAAAGGCGGCGTGATCTTGCCGAAGAAGGCGTCGGCGTCGGCGATTTCTCGCAAGGCGTCGCGCTCGTCTTCCGCGTTGACAACGCTCATCGAACCGGCCGCCGCCACAATCTTACCGAGACGTTCCTGCTCCACTGCTGGGCAAATCACAAGTTTTAGCATCGTGTTTCACTCATTCACTGGAATCGATCGAATCTCGACCGCAATGCTGCCCTCCACTCTGCGAGAAGGGCAGTGCGGCGGAGGTTCCCCGTGCGCCACGCCACTGGCGGTGCCTCCTTTCACGCGCGAGAAAATGGTTGGCCCGATCCTGCTAGTGTAGTGTCCAAGAAGTAGATGGACAGTTGGCTTTGACGTTTTCTGGTTCTGGGTTGAGTACAACCGGGCTGAATTTGCTCAAGAGTCTGACGACACCGCGAGAGTTTTGCCCCGATGGATTCGACCGTGGC
>VFZK01000233.1 GCA_016871215.1 Acidimicrobiia bacterium
CAAATTCTGAGTCTGACTTTGTTCGAAAGAAGGCTGATTTTACAGGTACTTTCAGAGATTGAGCCCGCACCTGCTCAGCGGCCTATGAGCAAACAACTGAACCTATTCAACTTATAGTTGGACACTAGTGGGGCCTCGTCACGAACTTTGCCGATGTGTTCCGGTTTCTGAATTTCGCGCGGTCTTTTCTCAACAAGAGTATTGAAGCGATGTGATTCGAGTCTCGGAGCCGCTGACTCGTAACCCACGGAGGGCGGGTTACACGTTCAGGCAGACGGTTTCGTCCATGCGCTCGTACTACCTTGCGCCAGTGTGGTCCGACACCAGCTTACTGGTACGCGAAGCACTGGCGTGCTTCACTACAAACGTGCAACGCTCTGGGAAGGCTCGGACTTTCGACGGGGGCCTAGGTGAGCCCCGGCAAGTAATGGGCGGCAGTCGCTGTCACCTAGCCTACCAGCAAACTCAAAAGGCTCATGGCAAAACTCCGCTCGACGAGATGCGGCAACTCTTGTCCTAGCATCCATTCCCTGCCATGATTCCGTTTCTTTCCGCTGCGGACTGACATCCTTTTCTGGAGGCTCCTATGCTGCGAATCGCTCTGGGACTTGGTTTCCTGTTATGGGCTTTTCTAGCCGCTTGGGCTCAGGCCCCTCGACCAAAGCTGCCGGGAGAAGACTGGGTGTCGCTATTCAACGGAAAAGACCTGACGGGGTGGGTCAAGGTGGGCAACGAAAAGTGGGAAGTCGAAAACGGGACCATTCACGGCCAAGGAATCACCAAGGAGTATGGCTACTTGAGGACGGAGCAGAAGTACAAAGACTTCCACTTGTCTCTGCGCTTCAAGTGCGAAGCCGACGGCAATAGTGGAGTCTTCTTTCATTCCGACTTCAAGCCAGGCACCGCTGACGTTTCCCAGGGGCTTCAGTTCGAAATCGACCGTGTGGCTGGCCATCACACTGGAGGGATCTATGGTGACGGCAGAGCCTGGATCGTTTGGCCAGCGCCCGAGAACGAGCTGGTGGTCCGGCCCAATGACTGGAACGAGTATCTGTTGAAAGTCGAGGGCAACCGGTACGTGTCCCGGTTGAATGGCGTGCTGATGGTGGATTTCACAGATCCGACGCCGAAATCGTTTGACGGTTACATCTCGCTGCAGCTTCATTCCGGCGGTCTTGGCAACATGCGATTCAAAGACATCTACATTCGAGACCTGAGCAAGCGGTAACGGCCCTCCGAAAGGAGCCAAACCATGAGGCGCTTTGGGATCGGTGTGCTTTACGGGTCGGAACCTACTTTCTGGGCTCGATTGCCGGCTATTTTCTCGTCTCGCAGCTTTCGTCTAACCGGCATGACCGCAGTCTTGAAGCTGTCATGACCGGCGCTTTTGTTTTTGGCCCAGCGGCTGCGATCGTTGGATTCATTGTCGGCCTTGTTCGGGGCAAGCGGTCGGTCGAAGTGCCTGGCAAGTGATGCAGGGATTCCCTTAGGATCAGGCGTCAGGCCCAATGACTTCACCGGAGGTCGCGAGCCATTGCTGAGGAGCGTATTTGGGAAGGTTGAAGTGTCTTTCTATCGTGGTTGAAGCATCGACGATCAGGTCTTAGCCGCGACTTTCCTGTGTTGGAGCGGTGCTGGCACTGGACGGCCTCAGGAGGGGATATGCCACCGAAATCGAATGCGTCTGCCGGTGAATCGGTCATTCGTGAATGGTTTCGCCGGGTTTGGAACGAGCTCGACCGTAGTGCAATCGAAGAACTTCTCGCGCCTGATTGCGTCGCACACTGGCTCGGTGCAGAACCGACGCGCGGACCGAAAGCCTTTGAAGAGTTCCACGCGTTTCTTTGTTCGCACTTCCACGGAATTCATGTGGAAATCGTTAGGGAAATACAGGCCAGTGACCTGGTAGCGTTTCAGGCGGAAGTGCATCTGATGCCGGTTGGCCAACAGGGGCCCGTAAGGTTCAACGGCGGCGCTTTCGCCCGCGTTCAAGGGCGCCAGATCCTCGAGACCTGGGACTGTTGGGACTTTCTGGGTCTGCTGGAACGAATGGGCGCCCTGCCGCAAGGGACCTTCAACCTCGCGCTGAGTGGCGAATTGAGCGCAACGAGTACAGCTTCGCAGTCTCGCCGGGAGCGGCCACAAGGCAGTGCGCGCAGTGCGGCCGCGGAATGAGTAGAAACGGACGCCACAAAGAGGTTTTCTTGGGGACGACTCCGCAGACCGGCCTCCAGCGCCGGCTCGGGACGCTGGGCACGACTGCCTTCGTTGTGTCCAACATGATTGGCGTCGGAATCTTCACGACCACAGGTTTCCTCGCTGGCGATCTCGGGCAGCCACAACTTGTCATTGGCATCTGGCTTGTCGGCGCTGCCCTGGCGCTGGCTGGAGCCCTCTGCTATTCGGAGCTGGGAACCAATTTCCCGCGCTCTGGCGGCGAATATGTCTACCTTTCCGAGGCCTGGGGACCCGCTTGGGGCTTCATCGACGGATGGATCAGCTTTTTCGCCGGATTCTCCGCGCCCACCGCGGCCGCGGCGTTGGCCGCTGCCGCCTACCTGGCTCATTTCTTTCCATCGCTGGCCGCAGACAGCACCGCGGTTTGGGCGGTGCCCCTGGGTTTCGCCCATCTCCGCTTGGGAGTTGCGCAAGGAATGGCGTGCAGCCTGGTTGCGGTGTTCACGGCCATCAACGTAGTTGATGTCTCGCGGGTCGAAAAGCTGCAGGTGTGGTTGACCGGCACGAAGCTGGTGGTCATCGGCGCCTTCCTACTGCTCGGCTTTTCGATTGGGCAGGGCGACTGGGCTCATTTCGCGATGCCCGCGCAGCGTACCGTTGCCAGTTCGCTCGCTTCGCAGTTCGCCGTCAGTCTCATTTTCGTTTTCTACGGGTACAGCGGTTGGAATGCGGCCGTCTACGTGGCCGAAGAGGTTAGAGATCCTGAGCGGACGCTGCCGGTTGCTTTGGTTGCGGGTACACTGTCGGTCGCCGTGATCTATGCAGCGCTCAATGTTCTCTACGTCTACGCAAACTCGCTCGACGACATGAAAGGTGTGGTGGCTGTTGGCGCGCTGGCCGCAAAGACACTCTTCGGCAAACAAGCCGGCGGGGTGTTTAGCGCCGCCATGGCTGTCTCACTGTTGGCCACGATCAACGCCATGTGTCTGATTGGGCCACGGGTCTACTACGCCATGGCCCGCAACAGGGCTTTCTTCGCAACGGCGGCGCGAGTCCATCCGCGCTGGAAAAGCCCCTGGGTTGCGGTAATCGCACAAGGCGCCTGTTGCTGTTTGCTGATTGTGACCGGCACTTTCGAGAGCCTAGGCTATTACATCGGGTTTCTGCTATTCCTCTTTTCCGCGCTGTCCGTGCTGGCGCTGTTCAAGTTTCGCAAGCGCCCAGGCTGGAAACGATCCCGTTGGGTGAGCTACGGCTATCCAGTCATTCCCCTGGCGTACGTCGCCATGAATGCGTGGGTGTTTGTGTACTTTGCCCGTCTGAGGGGGTGGGAGGCGTTCTGGAGTGTCCTTACAGTGGCGGGAGGAGCGCTTAGCTACCACTTCCATTTCCGCAAACAAAGCGCGGCAACTTCGCAAGGGGTTTAGCTCGGTCGTCGAGATTCGGGGTAGACCGGATCGTCCGGACAATCGCCGGGTTTATCCAGCGATTCCCGCCATCTGTTCGATCAGCGTGAAGACAACCGAGTGATCTTTCTGACCGTTTCCCTGAGCGCTGCACGCGCTGAAGAGCTCATGAATCAGCCCGGTGGTGGGCAGCGGCACGCCCAGGGCTTTGCCGGCTTGCAGAGCGTTTTTCAGGTCTTTGATGTGTAGATCGATTTTGAAGCCAGGATCGAAGTTGCGCGCCATGATTTTGGGAGTTTTCATGTCGAGGGTGCGCCCGCCTGCCATGCCGCCTTTGATGGCTTCGTACACCAGCGACAGATCGACGCCCGCTTTCTGAGCCAGCACCAAGGCCTCTGAAATGCCCTGTAGCGCGGCGGCCACGATGATTTGGTTGGAGAGCTTCGCGACGCCGCCGGCTCCAACGCTGCCAACGCGCACGACACTCTTACCCATCGTTTCCAAGACCGGCTTCACCTCGTTGAAGATGGCTTCGTCTCCGCCTGCCATGATCGAAAGGGTGCCTTGCACCGCCCCGATTTCTCCGCCGCTGACCGGAGCATCCAGCATCGCGACATTTTTTTTCGCGAGCTCGGCAGCGATTCTCTGTGTCACGATAGGCGAAATAGAGCTCATGTCGACGACGATGCTGCCCGGCTTGGCGCCGAAAATGACTCCGCTTGAACCCAGGATCACTTGCTCGACCTCTGGAGAGTCAGACACCATCGTGATGATGATCTCGGAATCTTGGGCGACGGCTTGCGGTGAGTTTGCCTGGCGTGCTCCCATTGCCACCAATTCTTCGGCCTTGCTGGCCGTTCGGTTGTAGACGACCAGCGGATAGCCTGCGTTGATGAGATTCCGAGCCATCGGCTTCCCCATGATGCCAAGTCCGATGAATCCAATGGTTTTGGACATTCGTTGCCTCCTTGCCTGGCGCACCCGCTCAGCGTTTCCGCGACGGCGGGAACGAGCTTCAATCCATTTCAAAAAGCAAGCTGGAGGCACCCGTTCACAAGGTGCCTGCACTCATAGCTCCACCAACGTTCTCTCTCGCGCTGAGCGGTAGACGCCTAGCACGATCTCCAGGGCTTTCAGCCCTTCGGCACCGTCAACCGTGGGTGGCCGGTTTTCCCGGATCGCCGCGATGAGATCCTCCATCTGGCGGCGATGCCCGCCGATATCGAGCGCCATCGGGTCGGAGGCGCCGTTCGACAGATCGCGTTCCTTAAGGCGCGCCAGTGCCTCCTCCTCTTCCCCGCTGTCCGCCAGCTTCCAGACGGAGATGTCGTTTCCGTCAAGTACGACACTGCCTTTCTCACCGTGGATCTCAATTCGGCGCGAGAAACCGGGAGCGATCGAGGTGGCGCCTTCGATCACACCGAGCGCACCATTCCTGAACTTCAATACCGCCACGGCCGTGTCCTCGCCTTCGATGTAGGAGTGCAGCTGTCTTTCGGCGAAACCGAACACCGAAGCTACCGGACCCGTGAAGTACTGCAAGAGGTCGATGGTGTGGATCGCCTGGTTGATCAACGCACCGCCTCCATCCAGAACCAGAGTGCCGCGCCAGCGGGCGGAATTGTAGTACTCCCGAGTTCGATGCCACTTCACGTAAGCATCGCTCATTAGAATCCGTCCTAACCGGTTGCGCTCGATGGCTGTCTTGAGGATCTGGACCGACGGGAGAAACCGGGATTGAAAAATCACGGCCAACTTGACGCCAGCCGCACGGCAAGCGCGAATCAGCAGGGTGGCTTTTTCCAGCGATACGTCGATAGGCTTTTCCACCACAACGTGTTTTCCAGCCCGTGCCACTTGAATTCCCAGGTCGGCGTGAGTGCCACTGGGGGTGCAAATGCTGACGACGCTAATATCCTGACGTTCGAGGAAACTGCCAAGATTCGACTCGCAGTCCGCTCCGAATTGCCGGGCCATCTGTTCGGCCTTAGGCCGGTGGTGGCTGTAGAATGCTCGCAATTTGGCGTTTGGAATCGCCTGGACTGCTTTGGCATGGATTGTGGCGATATTGCCGCAACCGATGATGCCGAATCCAATCTCAGACATGTTTCGCTCCGAAGATCCTGCCGCAGCTGGCAGCAACCGAGGGTCGTGAACCGCTCCGATCTTGTCCCTCGACATTCAAGCGGTGTCCTTCGCCGCAGCCGCGAGCCTGACAACTGTCCCCTCACGGGCTGCCTGGTAGGCGGCTTCCAACAGCCGGGTTGCCTGCATGCCTTCCTGGCCTGGTATTGCCGGTTCTCGGTCTTGTCGAATCGCCTGGTTGAAGTCCTCGATCAGCGGCAGGTGCACGTTCTCTGCCTTGGGCAGGTGCCATGTCTCACTCGGGCTGCCAGCCAGCTCAAGCGTGCTCCCGTTGAGCGGACTGACGCGCACGCTGGCATGCGTGCCATAGATCTCGAAATCGTCCATCGGAGCATGGACGCAATGGCTGGCGAATACGACGGCCTGAATGCCTCCTGCGAAAGCAATCAGCAGGCTGCCCGTGTCTTCCACAGGAATTCCCAGCTCTCGCGTACCTGTCAGCGCCGCAACCGAAAGCGGCGGCCCAAAGAACATGCACAAAAGGTCGAGCCGGTGGCTGGCCATGTCCATCAACAATCCACCGCCACCTTCGTGTGGCACGAATCGCCAAGCGGCGCGCTCGAGTGCTGTGGGTTCCACCAGCGTTGTCCGAACCAGGATGACCTTGCCCAAGCGTCCCATGCTCAGGAGTTCCTGGATCTTGCGGGCTGCCGGGTAGAGCCGGCGGTAATAGGCAACCCCAAGTTTCACCCGATGGTGGCGGCAGGCATCGACCATCCGCTGGCACTCTTGCGAGTTCATGGCCATGGGTTTCTCGCACAACACGTGTTTGCCGCGTTGGGCTGCTTCAATGGCGTGGCGGGAGTGCAGAAAGACAGGAGTGGCGAGATAGACGGCGTCGATCTCGGGGTCGGAGAAGATTTCGGACGGGTCGGCACACCCCTTCGGAATGCCGTGCCTTTGCTGAAACTCCATGAGCTTCCCGGCTTGTTTTCGACAACAGGCCAGCAGCCTGGAGCTAGTGGCTGTTTGCAGGGCTCGCGCGACGCGCTTTTCCGCAATATCACCGCATCCTATCAGTCCCCAACGAAGGGTGTTTCTCATGCGACTGGCCCGGCGGGTTGTTAGTCCAGAGTGGCAATGCAGTCAATCTCGACCCCAATGCCGCCGACCATGTCGCCGGCTTGGACCGTCGTTCGGGCTGGCGGATTCTGGGTGAAGTAGGTCTTATAGACTTCATTCATGGCAGCAAAATCGTTGATGTCGAGCAAAAAGACGCTGCACTTCACTGCCTTGTCGAGCGACGAACCGGCTGCTTCGAGGATGGCTTTGACGTTGTCGAGCACGAGGCGCGTTTGTGTCTTGATGTCTCCTAAGACGAGCTTGCCGGACTGCGGGTCGACGGGGCCCTGGCCTGAGACGAACACAAAGCCATTAGCAATGATGGCTTGGGAATACGGCGCTTGGGGTACGGGTCCCCGGGCAGTCTTGACGATTTTCTTCATGGCGGCGCTCCCCCTTTCGGCATGACAAAGACGGGCAAGCTACCATGTCTCGGAACACAAAGCAATCTGGCTTCAAGTGTGGATCAGGGCCCCGTCAAAGTCTCGTAAGTCCTTGAGTCGAGGTCGAGCCCTTGCTAACGCGCGGGCTACTGATTTTGTCGATGCGGCTATTCAGTAAGCCCGACCGTCAGGGAAGGCTCACGACTTTGACGGGACCCTGAAGTGTGGATAGGAGACAGGACCGCGTCAAAGCTCCGAGCCTACCCTAACAGTCCCGGCGACTGGGAAACCCAGTCTCGTTTGAGTCGGTAGCCCGCGCCCAGCAAGAGTTTCCGGTGGCGGCAGCCAACGAGTTATCAGCCTGACGAAGCCCTGAAAATGGTTCTTCTTAGCCAGAGTCAAGCATTGGAATTGATACGCCGCTCGTCCATAGTGAAGCACGCCAGTGCTTCCAGATCTCGCCTAGTCTAAGTCAAGTACTCAAAGTCTAGGCGGGCAACCCCATGCCGCCGAGGCCCGTCCTCTCCGTTACGGGATCGAAAAAGCGCGTCATTCCCGCCTAGCCAAAGAAGCGACGGCTCCCATGGCTGCATAGGCATCTTGCTCGTGCCAGAAATGAGACGGCCCGCGTCTCGTCGAAGTACCGAAGTTTTGTTTCTCATGGGAGCTCGCGGGGGCGGCGCCATAACAAAAAGAGCCTGCCGGGAAAATCTCCCGAGCAGGCTCTTCGAGGTCGAATCCGATGACGGCAGGCCTATTTCTTCTTGGCTTTTTTCTTGGCGGGTTTCCCCTTCCCTTTGCCGACGGCCTTCTTGGCGGTTTTTCCTTTTGAGCGGACCTGGGCTTTCTTCTTTGCGGGCGCCTTCTTGGCGGTTTTTCCTTTTGAGCGGACCTGGGCTTTCTTCTTTGCGGGCGCCTTCTTGGCTGGCTTCGCTTTCTTGGCCACGCGTTTGGCGGCGCCAACTTTCGCAGCCTTGGGTTTGGCCTTTGCCTTGGTTTTTGCCTTTGGCTTGGCCGCTGGAGCAGGAGGTTGGGCTGCCTCAGCGGCTGGCGCTGCCTCGGGGACTGGTTCCTGGGGAGCACCCTGAGCCGGCGTTTCACTCGTCACAGACTCGCTCTCCTGTGGCACATTCTCCTCAACGGGATCGTCACTATTCACACTCAATCCTCCTTTTGGTCTGAGAGTTTATTATCCAAAAGCTGGGCGCTGCGTGAGCCAGAAACAGTAGAAATTCGGCAGAACCAAGGGTAAATGAAGATGCCGCTATATAAAATGCAACAGCGCCAAATGTCAAGGTCAAAATGGCTTGAATGGTAATCCGTTAGTCACGGGCGGTAAGCGCCCGTAGATCAGATAGCAAAGGGAACGCGTTTCAAAGGAGTTTGCTATAGAAATCGCCGCACGCGTGGGGGTCAACTGGAATTGGCCGGGAACAACAGG
>VFZK01000234.1 GCA_016871215.1 Acidimicrobiia bacterium
ATCCCCTCTTGACGAACCCGAGGATCATAGCGATCTGCCGGCTGCCTGTAGAAAGCGAACAGGCCCGCGGCCAGCAACACCGCGCCTGTAAAGCCGCTGGTAATCAGCAAGAGTCGCTTACGATGCGGAAGTCGGGATTTCCCACTCGTCATACTCGTCACTGACCACGGATCACTTGCGACACATCGATCACCGCCCGTTGCTCATGCATATCTGTGATGGGCGAGCTGAGATGCTGACCCTCAAACTCGGGGAAGAAGCCTACACTGCGGATGTAGTTGAGCAGGAATTGATCGATCTTGCGATAGCGCAGCCTGGCGGCAATATGCAGCTTCCCCGATTCGGGGGCTTTAAAGGCAAATTCGCCTTGACTGGGAAGGCGGCTGCGCCTGACCGGAAAAAGATCCGGACAGAAAAATCCAAATTCTGCCGTGTCCGAAAAGCCTGGGAACAGCGAGCGCCGGTTTCGGACCCCGACCATTTCCCAAAGATTGTGCCGGTCGATCAAGTTGCCGTACTGGTCCACGGGTTCTGCCTTGAAGAGGAAAGACCCGGGTTTGATGAATCCCTTTGCATCCACCGTGCCGGAGTCATAAATCACGTTGCCGCTGTCGTCTTTCACAACAATCTCGACCCAAGACTGGATGATATCGAGCGGCCCCGTTGGGAAGTCGTGTCCTACCTTGTTGGAGGTGATGATGCATTTGAGCGATATTCTTTCACCCTGGCGAGCCCTCGCAGGGGCGACGAGCTGAAGGGACACGGCTGGAACATCTGGCGGGTGCCACTTCCCTTCGATCTCCGGGATGCGGAGTCTCCCTTGCAGCCACTGATGCGTCAGTCGAGTCTGCTCCTCGGCACCCTCCAGCTTGAGCAGCTCTGGCATGAGTTGGTTCGCACCCAGAAAGCGATGCGAACGATGTTTGCGATCGTGAGGCGAGCGGTTGTAGTCGCGGGGGTCACCAGCCGCCGGATCGTTGGACGCGATGAGCGGCATATGGCACTCGCGGCATTCGATGGCCCGAGCGGGTTGTTTCAAATCGCGCGCCCATCGGCTCATCCGCCAGTTGTCGTACTGGTTTTGCAACTGGACCCAACCGACCTTGTTGATCTCTTCATCCACGAATTGCTTGTGACAGGCAGCGCAATACTCCGGTTTCTTGAACATGACTTTCGAGAGGCTGGCAACGTGCTCGCGCGGATAGGCACGGATGAGGAAATCGCGCACGAGCTGCCAGCTCCGGCGCCGCGTCTGGTCGTACTCCATTTCGCCCACATAACGGGATGGCGCCTGGACGACGAAGTAAGCGTTTCCCTTGACGTCCGTCTCTCGAATGGAATGGCATGCCAGGCAGGAGATGCCCTCCTGATAACCGTGCAACGCGGTCAGCTGAGCCTCATCGGTATAGATGTTCTTAGTGCCTGAGAAGAGGGAGATAGGGTCGTGGCACCCGCCGCAATAGCGTGTCGAGGCAGGCCCGTTCTGCTTGGCCATCGTGAGCTGTATCGCTTGGAATGCCTTGTCCATGGCGGCATAGCGGTGTGCCGAAGGACGCCACTCCTGGACAATCTGCTCGTGGCAGCCGCTGGTGCCGCAGCCTTCCGAACCGGCCAGGAGTTTGGTGTCGATGGGCCGGTTATCCACAGTTCGGGCCAGGCTGGGAGCAAAGGGGCGGTTTTTGCCGTAGAGAGGGTTTGTGGGCTCCCAGAGATCGTAGCCGGCCGCAAAGTCCTCGAGAAGCTGGGGAGGCTGATACGCATAGTACGCTAACCCGGCACTGGCGAAGAGAAGCGCGGCTACCACAAACGTACCCTGGCTAAAACTCGTAGCGGCAGCCCAGATCGGAGCGCCAGCTTCAGTCAGCCTTGCTCTGGCATCGCGCAGCAGCGGAATCAGAATATGAGGTAACACCAACGCCAGCAGAGCCACCGTGGTCCACTGGTGCACAGCCCTCCAGAAATAGCTGATTTTGGCTCCCAAGCCTGCCTGCCAGGTCAGCACCAGCCCGGAGATCGTGCAAACCAGCAGTACGCAGAGACTCACGTATCCGAGGAGTTTTGTCTGGGTGAGCACGTGCCGCCGGTAGACCAACCAGTGGCGCACCGAGTAGACGCAAATCGGTGCCAGGAACACCAGCCCAATCACCGTGTGAGCCAGCACACTCAGTTGGTTGAATCGGCTAAAGGGTAGGAGCCAGATGGAGAGCCCTGTAAGCGCGAGGAACAGCAACGCTCCACTGCTCCAGAGTGTCAGTTTGGACCGCCACTCTGCCTGACGATCGACCCGATTTGATGGTCCGTGACTCATTGTTTCCACTGGGATTTCCTTGAAGGATGCCTAGTCAGGATTCAGTGCATCTAGCATTGTTCATTGACGGCCGGTCACTTCCTGGTGCAACGACCTCGATTTTCCGTTGTTGTTTTCACCGAGCCTTCTTGAGTACCCCGCCGATCTCGTCGCTCGAGAAAGCTCGGAGCGTCACTGGCCGAACATTCCCCAATGAGCCGAGACTCAGACCGAGAGCAGCGGCTGTCGCTTCATCCGGAGTTTCCAGAATCAATAGCCCGTCATATTGGCCCAGTGTCCAGTAAACCTCCTTGACCCTGGCGCCGGCCTTTTCGGCCGCGGCCCGGAAGCCCTCGGCTCGCTTCCGGGTTTCCTTGATCTTGCGAATTCCCTGATCTGTAAACTTCAACAAAAGAACATAGGTTTCCATCGTTAATCTCCTTTCAAGCCAGTGCCTACCCATAGACTAACTACCCAAGGGCTTCGCCCTTGATATCCCCAAGGTGGAAGCGGCGTCTCGCCGCTTCTCAAGCGCGGGACATCTTGACTGCCTACAGCCCGTTTCACCTATGAAACCTGGTTTTGATCACGCCACACCTTCAGAGCTTGCGTGTAAGTAGCGCCGCTCGATGAGCAGCGCCAGTCGATCCAACTCCTCAAACGTAAACTGGGGCAAGGAACTGGTCATCGGCTTATCGCCGACCAGAGCAAAGAGGAAGTCCGGCGCATGAAGTCTTTCCTGCTCAAGCGACGCCTTGCTGAGGACGAGGATCTTCGGGTAGGGCTCCCAGCTGTAACCTTCCGCGAGGAAAAGATCCGCGTCATGAATGTAGCGCTCGGCGAGTTGGCGAAGAGGCACCAGAGGCTCTGCATCGCTAACGATGCCAATCCGGTTCTTCCCGGCCATGATCGTCATCACCGCACCAGCCTCCTTATGTTGCCAGCTGTCCTTGCCTCGAACATCCAACTCAAAGCCCTGATGACAATGCTTCGCCGAGGCAATGCGGTAGCCGCGACGCGAAAGGCTGGCAATGAGCCCAACGACGCAGCGAGTCTTTCCAGCGTTGGAGTAGCCGACGACCGACAAAATGGGTGGAAGAATCATAGCTGATTGGCTCCCGCGACACTGCCGGCCACCAAAGCCGGTCGCCGTCGCACCGTTTTTGCCCAAGTGAGGAGATCCAGGTTCGCTGCGAGGGACTGCCGGCGCGAATCCAGAATGTTTTGCACCTGGGTCTCTGGAAGTGTTTCCACCATGATCGACAGGCCGTCGCAATCACTCACGTGGGGCATCACGCTGCCGCGAATGAGTCGAATCGCAGCCGTGACGTCCTGACCCGTCAGTTCTGCTTTGGACGACAGTTGAACCAGTTCTTCTGCGACCTCAATCGCTCGATCGTGGTCTCGCAGGAGTTTCTGGATGTACTCCTCGCCGAAAATTCCGGTCAGAGCGGGATACATCGATTCTTCTTCATAGCGGAAATGCGGCCCGGTGAACCGGGCAACCCCAGCGAGTAAAGTGTGAATCCGCTCGCGGTCTCGCTCCTCAAAGGCCTGGACCAAATCCAGCAATGTATCCCGGACGATGCGATGTTCGTCTCTAAACATTCGGGCGAAGTCGTCAGCTAACATGACTTGATTCTCCTGTGTGTTTGAACCCACGGGTATCGGTCTATTAATAATTCATCGCCGCCGCTTCCTGCCGGGCGTCGTGCTGCCGAACGAAGATCCAGTAGTTGACAGCCAGGCAGAGCAACGCAAAGAGCGACAGGAAGACAAAACCCAAACTGTACGACCCAGTCCGTTGGAAGATCACGCCAAGGACGAGCGGAGGGAAGAAGCCACCCAATCCTCCCGCAGCTCCCACCAGGCCAGTCACCGTGCCCGTTTCACGCGGGAAGTATTCCGGAACCAGCTTGAAGACTGCTCCGTTGCCCGTGCCGAGCAGGGCTGCCGTGCTCAAGGCTGCAATCGTAAAAGGAACCATTTGACTTGAGGTAAGTCCCAGAGCCGTCAAGGCGATCGCACTCAGCACCAGCAGCAAAACACGTCCTCCACCAAAACGATCCGCCAGCCAGCCTCCGACAGGGCGGAGTATGGTTGCGACCACGACGAAGCCAGCCACTCGAAATCCGGCGTCGGTCGGCCGCAGGCCAAAGAGATCCTTCAAGAGCGTAGGCAGATAGATGCTCAGCGCCACAAATCCGCCGAACGTCAGGAAGTAAAGCAGTGACAGTGCCCAGGCTAATGGCTCACGCCTCAGAATTCCCAGATAGGCTCTAAAGCTCTTGGGCTGCGCCCTGCCAGGAGCATCGCGGGCCAGCCAGAAAAACACCAATCCGAACAGGCTCGTGGCGACACCAAAGACCCAGAAAGGGATTCGCCAATCCGCGGTCAGGGACATCAGCGCCGGGGCTCCGAACATCGCTACCGACTGGCCGATGTTCCCCATGCCATAAATTCCCAGAGCCGTTCCCTGCTGGTCGGCGGCAAACCACCTTGAGGTAAAGGCCACGCCGACCGAGAAGCTTGTGCCAGCCAGGCCTATGAATAACGCCCAGACAAGGAGTCCCCCGTAGGAATGAGTAAGGCTCAGTCCCAGGGCGGGAATCACGCAGAAGATGAGGAGTAGACCAAAGACCAAGCGTCCCCCAAAGCGGTCGGCCAGAATGCCCATCGGTAATCGTCCTATGGCGCCCAGGGTTACGGGGATGGCAATGAGCAGAGCCGTCTGTACCGACGACAGTTGATACATTTCACGAAAACGTGGCGCCAAGGCACCGACCAATCCCCAAACAGCAAACGTCATGCCGAAGGCTGTGGTCGACAGGGCAAGCGCCCATTTGGACTGCCCGCTCCAGGCCAATCCGTTTTCCGGGAGCTCGGCGGGGGGCATGGACAAGCTTTCCTCCAAGTAAGGATCGCGTTCTGGCAACAGCGGAGCCTTGGCCAGGCTGCTTAGAAAGGTCAATGCACAGAGCGCGGCGAAGCCAGCCAGGAGAGCGGCATCCACCCAGCCAAAAACGGGTGAGCCGCCAAAAGCCGGAGCAACCATGAGGTAGAGGTCCAGCCAGTGACCTGCGAGGACAATCACACACGCGGAGAGAAGCACGTTTTCGCTGCGTTTGGCGTTGCGAGACAGCAACAACACGAACGGGATGACCCAATTCAAGAAGAGGTTGAGGAGGAACAGCACGGTCCATCCGCGGGTTGCCGTGCGGCGAATGTAATAGATCGTTTCCTCCGGAAGATTGGCGTAGTAGATAAGGATGTATTGGCAAAGCCAGATGTAGGCCCAGAAGGTGGAGAACCCAAACACGAGTTTCCCCAAGGAATGCAAATGATGCGGCCCCGTCTGAGCCAGCCAACCCCGGCGGCGCAACAGAATAACGCTAACAGTAATGGCGGCAACTCCGCTTAGAACCAGGCCGGAGAAACAATACAGGGCGTAAATGGTACTGTAGAACTCGGGCTCAATGGACATCAGCCAGTCAAAACTGGCCAGAGAAAAGGTGACGGCAAAGACTGCCAGAAACGCCGCGGAGTAGCCCTTGCTGCGGGTCGTGTGTTCCAACAGGCCATCGCGGTCTTGCTGGAGCGACTCACGTCTTAGCAGAAACACAAAGATGCTCCACAGGACGAGGACCACCAGCATCCGCCCGAAGAAAAAGGGACTGTTCAGAAACGCTGCTTTCCAATGCGACGCCGTGCCGTGAGCGGTGGGCAGCGTGTGGGTCCACTCATAGATCGTGTAGCGCCCGAAAAAGACAGCCAGGATCGAAGCCGCGCCAACCGGCACATAAGTCATCAGCGCCTCCGGAACACGCCGAATTGCCGTGCTCCAGGCAGCATTCGAAACGTGCTGGATGCTGAGGAAAACCAGGGCACCCAGGGCCAGCGATAGGAAGTAGAAGGCGCTCACCAGAAAGCTGGGCCAGAATCGGTAAAGATCGAGATAAGGTCCAAGCAACAGACCGAGCCCTCCAAAACAGACCAGGGCCAGGAGGAATCTGCATTCACGATTCGTGACAAAAGGGCTATTGAACATGAGGGGCACACCTCCCCAGCCTACTCTGGGATCTTCCCTTGCAACTTGCGGATATGGAGGATCACCTTCCACCGATCCTCCGCCGGGACCTGCGACGCATGTGCCGGCATGTCCTTGCGGCCAACCGTGATCACGTGAAACAGGGCGCCGTCTGGCCGGATCTTCGACTGCTGCGACGTGTAAGCCGGCGGGTTGGGATATTTCGGAATGATCGGACCGTCACCTGCGCCTGTGGCACCATGACAGACAGCACAGTGGTTGGCGTAGACTTGTGACCCGCGCGCCAGGTGTTCCGCCGTCGGCGACAGCGGATTAGTCAACTCCCGGCCAGCCAGGGCCTCTTCGGTTTCACCGGGGCCGTAGTGGAAGGGGCGAAAGCCACGTGGAATGGTTCCTGCAACCGGTACCTGCCCGGTCATCCCGTTTGGCAACACCGGATTTGGTGTCTGAGAGTGATAAGCCGGCGAATACTGCATCTGGGTTGGCCATTCGTAGTTGCGCACCGCCAGGTCGCGCCGCAGAGCGTAGATGCACCCGTTAACGACCACTGGCAGCAGGATAATGGTCAGCCATGCAATCGGTCGCTTCATAAGGGTTCCCTTGAAAATGGGCCGAAAGTGGAGGCCCTCTCCGACGGGCGACCGTTTCGAGCCAGCGGCAGCCGCCCCACGAAGACCCCCTGCCGCAAACTGCGCGGCGTCCCCCTTGGCAAGGGGGACAAAGTCTTCTCTCCCCCTTGCCAAGCGCATAAGGGGGAGACCAAGAGGGGGTCCTTGATTGCAACGTGATCTTCATGCTCGGTGGCGCCGCTCTCTTCATGGAAGGTAGTTGCCCCAACCTTGCTTCCTTCCGCTTCAAACATACTCATCCCCGTCGATCACCTTTAGAACATGGTGGCGATCGAAAACGGCCAGTGCCTTCTTCATATCGAAGGAGGCGTCGGATTGTTGCAGCACCATGACAAAGCGGTCGTCGGTTACCCGCTCAAAGATTCGTCTCTTGCTAAAAAGCCACATGCGGTTTCGCGCCAGTAGCACACCAATGGCAATCAAGCCTGAGAAAAGAACGGTGAGTTCAAAGGCCACAGGAATGAAGAGCGGAAAGGAATTGAAGGGCTTGCCCCCGACGTTCAGAGGCCAGTCATAGGCTGAAGTCCAGATCTGAAGAGCCAATCCAAACCCCAGGCCTAACAGGCCGCCAGCGAAAGCGATCCATGTCAGGCGCGATCTCCTCAGTCCCACGGCCTGGTCCATGCCGTGCACCGGAAACGGCGTGAAGACATCAACCAACTCGAAACCGGCGCCCCGCGCTTCTGAAGCGGCACTCAGCAAGTCTTCCTCCTTTTCAAAGAAGGCCGCGGTGTAACGGACATTACGTTCCCTGCTATTTGTGGCGGGCATAGTGGAGCACCCCTTTGACTTCGTTCATCGAAATCAGCGGAAAAATCCTCAGAAACAGCAAGAAGGCCGTGAAAAAGAGTCCGAAGCTACCAACCATGATGAGCACCTCGGTAACGGTGGGCCAGTACATCGCCCAACTGGAGGGCAGAAAATCCCGGTGCAGTGATGTGACGATGACGACGAAGCGTTCGAACCACATGCCGACATTGATCAGGATTGACAGCACCAGAATGGCTGGCACTGACCTGCGAACGCGTTCAAACCAGAAGAGCTGCGGAAACAAAGCATTGCAGGTCACCATGGTCCAGTAGGCCCAGGCATAGGGTCCGCCGGACCGGTTCACAATGACAAACAGCTCATTTGGGTTGCCGCTATAGAGGCCGATAAAGATCTCGGTAAAGTAGGCTAGCGTGACCAGCGACCCTGTCAGTAGCGTGACCTTGCACATGTTTTCCAGGTGCTGAAGCGTGATATAGCTTTCCAGTCGCATGACCCAGCGGACCAGGATCATGAGGGTCATCACCATGGCAAAGCCGGAAAAGACCGCACCGGCAACGAAGTAGGGTGGAAAGATCGTGGAGTGCCAGCCTGGAATGATGGAAGTGG
The DNA here is from genome assembly GCA_016871215.1 of Acidimicrobiia bacterium. Lineage (GTDB taxonomy): Bacteria > Acidobacteriota > Terriglobia > Versatilivoradales > Versatilivoraceae > VFZK01. The sequence continues at coordinate 8,342 of VFZK01000234.1, forward strand.
CGAAATCGAAACTGACAATGCTGTGGACCGAGACGACGAGTGGCGTCGCCAGGGCCGCCAGCACGAGGTACACAGTTTCGTAGCGCGACCAGGTTCGATTCGAGCCGTTCCATCCCAGGCTGAGCATTCCGTAGAAGCCTCTCCGGACGCGAGACTTGACGCGGTCTCGCACCGTCGCCAGATCGGGAACCAGGCCGAGGTACCAGAACACCGCGGAGATGATGAAGTAGGTGGAGATGGCGAAGAAGTCCCAGAGCAAGGGAGA
>VFZK01000235.1 GCA_016871215.1 Acidimicrobiia bacterium
CTGCCCTCCTACAGCCCGGACCTAAACCCCATTGAAAGAGTCTGGAAGTTAGCCCGGCGCTTGGCCACTCACAACCAATACTTCTCCCAGCTGGAAGAGCTGGTTCGGGCGGTTTCAACGCAGATGCAACAGTGGTCAAAACCCAACAAAACACTATTCCGACTATGCAGCATTAATTAAGACGCTATGTATAGCTAGCCCGGAATGAGTGGCACAACGAGCATCTTCTTCCCGTCTGGCAGCCATGATTCAGCGCAGGGTTGGCGTTCAACTGTGGGCGATTCTGCACCTGCTGTGCCGGCAAGCCTGGAGTTGCCGCGGCTCTAGATATCCAGAAACACCCGCAGCCGTGCGCCGGCAGAGGTCTGTTCGCAAAGCAGCTGATGATAGGTGATTGCCTTCACATCGAGACGCGCGATGTGCCGGTCGCTGGAGAAAGGCTCTCCATGTACCCTTGCCGACAAAGACTCTGCTGTCAGCTCGACAATCTCAAAGCGCGCCGCGGCGAATCTCATTCCATCGTAAAGATAGAGTATCTCGGCCAGCCATTTGACCAGCAGCTGCTCCAGGTCTGTTCCGCGGAGCGTCACCGTCTGGGTCTGCTGGCAACGAACCGACTCAATGTCCAGAATAACGGACATAAGCCCGGTCGCTGCTTGCTCGAAGGCTTCTACCATGCTCTGCCCCCAAGCTTCAATGCCGAGGTCTGCAGGGTGATCAATCAGGTCGAAACCGCAAGCGGTTGTGCGCTGGATCGATCTCATTTCCCCTCCGGTTCGGATTATGCGGAAAACCACTCGCAGACGAAATGGAAAACTGTCCTGCCGAAGAGCAGGTCCCCCGTGCCAACCGGCGCCACCCCTGCCGGACGTCATCCTTCTGCAAGATGAATCGCAAACTCATCGCTTTCAACCCAGCCACACTGCCGCATGCTGCGGGCCCCAGGCCGGTGGGAAGCATTGGTTGTGCACTGTGCGCGCGGTCAATTCTCGTCTCGCGTCTCCCATCCTGGCTTCGGAAAGTAGGGCATCTGGCTGGCGCGCATGTCGTGCATCGGTTGATTGATGTTACCTGGGTTCTGTGGCAGACTGCGCCCCTTACCGATTGCGAATTCTCGCCTCGGATGAGGTCCGTTTCTTCATCTCAGCTAACCGGAGGTAAGTACCATGTCAGTTCTGGACAAGTTCTCGCTGAAAGGTCGCGTGGCCCTGGTGACGGCCGGCGCCGGCCCCTTGTTTGGAAGCAGCATTTCAGAGGCCTTGGCTGAAGCCGGTGCAACTCTGATCACGGCGTCGCGGTCACTCGAGCGAAACCTGGAATTTGCAGAGAGGCTACGCAGCGAGGGTTATGATGCACATGGAATGCAACTCGAGATCAGTGACCTGGACTCGATCCGGCGGCTTCATGACCAGATCATCGAGAAGCACGGCCGGCTCGATGTCCTGGTCAACAGCGCGCTGGCGCGGGTAGGCGGGAGTTTCGAGACCCAAACTCCTGACGACTGGCTTTACAGCGCCAAAGGAGACATGGTGGGGTTGTTTGCAATCTGCAAGGCTTTCGTTCAAGACATGGTTCGGCAACGGCGGGGATCCATCATCAACATCTCGAGTATTTACGGAGTCGTGGCCAACGACCCCACGCTTTACGAAGGGACCGACATGCTTCAACCGCCACACTATAATTTCGTGAAAGCGGGCATGATCAACTTCACGCGCCACATCGCCAACTATTACGGCAAGAAAGGTATTCGCGCCAATTGCATTTCGCCTGGCGGCTACTTCGACAACCAGGCAGGTCCGTTCGTCAGCGCCTACTGCAAACGAGTGCCGATCGGACGGATGCTATCTAACGAAGACATCAAGGGCGCGGTCGTGTTCCTGGCTTCCGACGCTTCCGAATATGTCACGGGGATCAATCTGATGGTGGATGGTGGTTGGGTCGCTCTATAAACTGCTGAGAAGTACCAGATTGACCCGTCTGTCGTGCAGCAAGCCAGTGCTTCGAGTCTGCCTGCTCGACCAAACTGCTAAGTGGATCGGTATCCAAAGCACATCGCTGGCGCTGGTTGTGCCGCCCACAAAAGATATCGGACCTGCTATTCATAGCTCATGAGCTCCGGCAGGTAGCGGACGACGAGGTAGGTGGACGCCACGGCCAGCACCGCAAAGGAAGCCACGCTCCATTGAACTCCGATGAACTCGGCCAGCAGCCCGACAAGGAGGCTTCCCAAGGGCACCGATCCAAGGCTGGCGGTAATGTAAACGCCCATGATGCGAGCTCGATACTCTGATCGCGACAGTTTTTGCACCAAGTCTGTCATCGTAGAGTTAGCCGTCACCATGAAGAACCCCGCAACCGTCAAAGTGAGCAACGAAAAGTAATAATTCCGCGAGAGAGCAAACAGAAATATCGCGGCATAGAAGCAATTCAAGCTGTTCACCACCATCCGTCCCTTATGGCGCTGTCTGACCGTTCGCAGAAAGAACAACGCACCCACTAAGGCGCCGAGACCCAGCGAGCCCGTCAGTCGCGCCAGCCCGTGCAGGCCGGCCGCGAGGACATCCCGCGCAAACACGGGCAGCATGGAAGTGATGCACAGCGCGAAAAAGGACTCCGCCCCCACCAACAAGGTCACCGCTAAGATCTCTTTGCACTCGTAGAAATGGCTCAACCCACTCTTGAATTGCTCCCAGCCGGAGCTACGGCTGGCGCCGGTTCTTGGCGCCGGAATTGCGATTCGGATCAACATGAAGACAAGTGCCAACAACGTGATGGCGTTCAAATAGAAACAGCTGGCGGTGTCGAGATTCACCAGAACAAAACCGGCAACGGCAGGTCCAATGATTCTCGAAACATTGAACTGAGCCGAATTGAAAGCGATGGCGTACGCGATCTTCTCGGCGGGAACAAGATCGGGCAGGACGGCTTGATTCGCAGGAGCGTAGAGCGCGGCGGCGGTTCCAGAAAGGAAGGATAGGAGAATGACCTGCCAGATTCGAAGGAACCCCAGGGAAGTGAGCACGCCTAGAGCCAGAGCAAAGAAGAACGCGGCCAACTGGGTAGCCTGCATCAGCCCTTTCCGGTCGTAGCGGTCTGCGATGACTCCGCCCACCAAAACGAACACCAGGCTCGGTATGGAGGCAGCGAACGCCTGCAGCCCTAAGAAGAAAGTCGAATTGGTCAGCTCCAAGACTACCCAGCCGAGCGCGATGTTTTGCATCCAGACGCCCAGATTGGCGAGAAATGTGCCGATCCAGAACAATCGATAGTTCCGGAGGGACAAGACCTCGAAAGCGCCTGGAAGGCGCCATCGGTCGACGCGAGCACCGGACGTGGCGGCGCTCTCTTCCTGGACCACTGGACTCGTCATGACGCGCCGTCCACGCTGGAGGCTGAATATCGGCTAGGTGATTTTTCCAAGGAGATCCGGATCGAGTGGTTCGATGTCAGGCGCGGCGTGGCGCAATAGAGGATGCCCGAAGAGGAGCCAATCGTGGTCATGCCCAGCAATCAGAGTTCCCATGGGTAATCAAACAGATCTTCCAGCCCGCTGGCGCGCAGTACGTAGTTGTCTTCAAGCCGAATTCCACCCTGCAGCGCTCGGGTGTACATTCCTGGCTCGATCGTCAAGACGTCTCCCTCCTCGAAAACGTCGTCGCTGCCAGGAATAATCCGTGGCGCCTCGTGCCCGCGGTGTCCAAGCCCGTGCCCGACGTGATGCGAAAAGCTTCCCTCGCTAATCGACTCGGCATCGAGGAATGCCTTGATCTGAGCATACACCTCTCGTGCGGCCACACCGGGCTTGACGAGCGACTCGGCCATGCGGACCGCACGCATCACGATTTCCCAAGCGCGATACTGCAAATCCGTTGGCGTCGTCACCGCAAATGTACGGGTCACGTCCGCATAATATAGGTACTGGCAGGGGAAGATATCCAGGATATAGAGATCGCCGGGTTGAAGCTTGCGGGGGGTCGGGAGGCCCCCTTCTGTGACGGCCCTCTCTCCACAGGAAAAATCGCCGGCAAACGACACCGAGGTGCCGGCCTCCTTCGTGATGGCGCTATACATCGCGTTGTACACGTCGACCTCTGACAAGCCTGGCGCGATGATCTCTCGTGCAGCTCGGTAGGCTGCCGAACAATACTTCAGATTTCGTCGAACTCCTTCGATTTCGTCTTCTTCCTTGCGCTTTCGGAGCGACAGCAACGTGTTCGAAGCGTCGAAAAAACGCACGCCCGAAAGAACGTCGACAAGCGCCCTTTCGTACAGGCCGCTGACCGACGCCATTTCCACTCCACACTGCGACACACGGGAGCGGCGTCTGCCGACCAAAGATTTCAGCAGGGCCGCAGCGTCGTGGAATGGGTACTCGATACAGCGCTGAATGGAGTAGGTCTCTAGGTAGAGGGCCTCATCGCAGAAAGCGCTGACCTTCGAGTTTGCGATCGTAGCCGTCGAGCCGTCACTCCAAGCGACGAAGACTACAGGAACATCCGCCGCAACCAGCATTCCTGAGAAGTAGTAGGCTGTCCGGTAGTCGCCTGTTACAAAGAGGTCCCACCGTTCCTGCTCCATCTTCTTCAGGAGCCGCTGCTGGCGTATGCGGCAGCCTTCTCGTGTCAGCATGACAATGTCCTGTTCGAACCGGGCGCCTCAGCTTCGTTGCGCGGAGCCAGATAAGGATCAGAAGCAACTCGAGCAGCGCTACTTCTTTTTACTACAAGCGGAACCGGTTTTGTAGCACGTTCTTACCCAGGGTTCCGTCGGCGCTTGAGCTATTCTTGACAGTCGGACGACTGAACAGTTCGGTCTACCCGGAAGCCAGCGGGTCGCCTGTGTAGGCAAAGGGTCCACAGGGCCACCGACTGATCGGACTCTGACAGGGCTGTCTGTTCCCACCAGGTGCCAGCCTGCCTCGAACCGACCTATCACGCCGCCAGGCAATGGACTGTAGACGGTGGCCTCGGCACGCAGCCTCGAAGCGATACACCTGTTCCAAAAGCCAAGCCTTGCAGCCAGGCTGTCGATGCGCTTGGTCGCAGCCCACGGGCTGGGGCGGCCCGGCCAACGTGAGTTTCTTGTTCGAGACAGCTTCATTCGATATACTCCCGGCCACTTTGGCATGTTTGGGCGAACGGTTCTCTATCGCCACTTTACCGAGGAGCGACGAAACCTATGGTTCATCTGCCTGAGGCTTTCGAAAGCTATCTCCGCATCGCGAACGCCCAGCAGCGGATGGGCGAGGCCATGGAAGTCGCTCGAAGACTCGCTGCTGCCGGGATCCGCATGCGCCCCAACGCCGATCATTACGCTATCTTCTGCGATCCACCGCGGCTTGTCGCGGACGGTCTGAAGCGGGTGGGCTACGTCCTTGGATCGGACAACCGTTGCTATCCATCGCCCGTAGACGGGTGCGACTACATCAATGTTGCAGCTTCTTTGCCTGCGGACTCCTCAGCCCGAGAAAAAGGTTGGCCCGACCATGTGGCAGTCGTCCATCCGGTTGACGACGCAGCCTGCGATCGCATGCTCGCTCAGGGATACGGGAATCCCTTCATTCACCACATCACCTGGAGCATCGACCTTCCGCATCCCCTGCCAGCCGGTGCCATTCCGCTGGCTGAAGCGCTTGTGTCAAGAATGGCGGCAGTTCGCACTCAGATCGGAGACCTTCTGGGAGAGCGCCCAGGAACGTTGATTGTTGCGCTGCCGCGCCAAACCGTCGAGAACCCTGAGTTTCGAAAGCACTTCGCAGGTTGGGTCGGACGGATGGGCGAGGACGAGTATCAGTTAGAGGTCATGGAAGGTGGCGGCCACCTCCTGCAGTTCTTCGTACTGAAGGGTGGACGCATCGAAGTCGCAATGAGGTTGGGAACTCAGCAAACGTTCAATCCCAAGAGCGTTCACAAGATCTCGAAAGACGAGTTAAGTGTCAGTCAAGGTTCTGAGGTCTTGGCGGCGGAGAAATAAGCGATGGTGCGAGAAAAAGGCTTGCGACGGGAGCAAGAAACTCCGGTGAAAGGTGGCTTCGAATGAATCGTTTTCCTCGCTTGGTTGTCGTGCTCGTTTGGATGTGGCTCGGATGTAGTTGCCTCGCTGCCGGCAACGATAACTCCAGCTACCGGGTTGTCCCGGACTGGCCCAAGTTGCCCGCAGGCTCCCAGTTTGGATCCGTGCCTGGAATCGCCATCGACTCGAAGGAACGCGTGTTCGTCTTTCACCGAGGCGCCAATCGCTTGATGATCTTCGAGCGTGATGGCACGTTCGCCAGCTCGTGGGGCGACGACCTCATCGAAGGTGCGCATCACCTGAAGATCGACCGTGATGGATCCGTCTGGCTTGCCGACTATCGAGCACATGTGGTCCGCAAGTGCACCGCTGACGGAAAAGTTCTGCTGACGCTGGGCACGCCGAAAACTCAAGGAGAAGATGCCACTCATTTCTACCAGCCCACGGACATGGCCTTTGCGTCGAACGGCGACATCTACGTTTCGGATGGCTACGGCAATAGCCGCGTGGTGCAGTTCGACCGGGAGGGCAAGTACATCCGGACCTGGGGCAAGAAGGGCAAGGCTCCCGGCCAGTTCAACACACCGCATGCAATCGCGGTCGATTCCAAGGATCGAGTGTACGTGGCCGATCGCGGCAACGCGCGAATCCAGGTCTTCGATCGATCTGGGAAGTTTCTTTACCTTTGGGACCAGCTGTTGGTCCCGTGGGGATTCCACGTCGGGCCCAAAGACGAAATCTGGGTCTGCGGCAGCTCGCTGATGCCAGTTGCGTCTGACGGATCGACAGGACTGCCACCCAAAGACCAGCTCATGCTGAAGATCAACACAAAAGGCAAGATCCTGGAACGGTTCGGCAACCCTGGAGGCCGAATGCCCGGTGAGACCGATTGGGTCCACTGCATCGCAGTGTCGCCCAGGGGTGAAGTCTATGTTGGCGATATTCAGGGGAAGCGGGCTCAGAAGTTCGTTCGAGCGCCTTGACCACAACGCGATCGATGGCAGCCGTCATTGACCTGCGGCGCGGCGTTCACAGAGTCTTTTTCGACAAGCGTCCGAATGGAGCCAACGTCGTCTGACGAAACTTCATTCGACTCAGGACCTGCTGTGCGCGTCATTTCCGCGAAAGCGGAGTCCAGACTTCCCTTCGATTCTCCAGACCTGTTCGATAGCGCCTGAAGTTCCCGTTTGCGCGGGATCGCGTTGACTCAATCAAGCGATCGTCGCAAGACTCACAGCGCTACGCAGTCCACAGCCGCGCAGTTTGCCTAGCTCATTCCGCCGCCGCAGACGCCTCGTCGGCGTCGGTCTGGCTCAGCGGCAGACGCACGGAGAAACGGCTTCCCTGCCCCAACTTGCTTTTGACAGAAACCTCGCCTCCGTGAGCCGCAACGATTCGTTTGACAATGGCCAAGCCCAAGCCACTCCCCATGCCTGAATTCTGCGTATTGGCCTGATAGTACGGATCGAAGATGAAAGGAAGGTCATGCGGTGGGATGCCGTCGCCTGAGTCGGTCACCTCGATCAGCACTTCCGAAGGAGCCTCGCCAGTTCCACTTTCGATCAGATTGACGTGGAGCCCGATAGTTCCGCCCCTCGGGGTAAACTTGACGGCATTTGAGAGCAGGTTCGTCAGCACGCGTTGCAGTTTGTAGCTATCGGCTCGAATGACGGGAGTCCCGTCCAGCAGATGGAGATCGAGTGCAATGTCTTTCCTTTTCGCCAACACCGTCGCTTGCCGAAAGGGTTCTTCAACAAGCCGCTGAAGACTGGTTCGAGTTAGCGATAGAACCATCGTTGTCGATTCAGACCGGAAGATCTCCAGCAAGTCGCTGGTGAGTTCGAACAGATCGTTACAGCTGGCCAGGGATTCGCGAATGAGTGTCTGGTATTCCGATTGGGCCACCAGCGAGTCGCTTTCGAGCATCTGCAGGGTCACTTGCACTACCGAGAGCGGGGACCGCAAGTCGCGCACCAGCATTGCCGTGAATCCGGCTTTGATGCGGTCCAGTTCTTTCAAACGCTCGTTAGCTTCCTCGATCTTCCGCGTGTGCTCCTGGAGCTTTCGATTCGCTTCCTGCAGTTCATCCTGCGTTTCCTTCAGCCGCAGCGTGGCCCTCACGCGAGCTCGCAATTCAGAGTTTACGAAGGGTTTCACGATGTAGTCGTCTGCGCGGCTGTCGAACCCTTCGATGATCTCGTCGGTTTGCCCTTTCGCGGAAACGATAATCACTGGAATGTGGCCAGTGTCCGGGTCGGTTTTCATGCGTTGGCACACTTCGTAGCCGCTCATGCCCGGCATCATGACGTCGAGCAGCATCACGTCGGGACGCTGTTCTTGCAATAGCCGCAGAGCAACCGTTCCCTCTTCAGCGTGAATCAGGTCAAAGTCGTCTTCGAAGATCTCTTCACAAATGGCGCGGTTCTTCGGGTTGTCATCTACGATCAAGATTTTTTGTCGTTTCAACGCGGTTTTCCCTTTCCCAAGGCACAGTGAACGCCAGCAGCGATTTTCGCTAGGGCTGCGGAGCCAAGCTGGAAATGGCTTCAGCCCGGAGGGCCGGCAACACGAAGCA